>NZ_JADYWM010000011.1:0-145369 GCF_015864815.1 Pseudoalteromonas sp. NZS100 | reverse complement strand
TCGATAGCTCAGTCGGTAGAGCAGAGGATTGAAAATCCTCGTGTCCGTGGTTCGATTCCGCGTCGAGGCACCATTTATTGAAAAGCCTTGCTTATGCAAGGTTTTTTTATTTTAAGTGCTTTATAAAAGTTCTCAATCTTTAAAATTGAACGTGCCTTAGCACACAGTTTTGTGTGCCGACTTAGCTCAGCTGGTAGAGCAACTGACTTGTAATCAGTAGGTCAACCGTTCGACTCGGTTAGTCGGCACCATTTATTTAGGTAACTTAAAGCAACTGACTTGTAATCAGTAGTCTGTATAAGTTACCCGCTCGACTCGGTTAGTCGGCACCATTTATTTAGGTAACTTAAAGCAACTGACTTGTAATCAGTAGTCTGTATAAGTTACCCGCTCGACTTTGTTAGTCGGCACCATTTATTTTAGGTAACTTGAAGCAACTGACTTGTAATCAGTAGTCTGTATAAGTTATCCGCTCGACTTTGTTAGTCGGCACCATTTATTCAAAAGCCTCGCTTATAGCGGGGCTTTTTTGTTTTTGTATAGTTAATCTCTTAAACACACTACAAAAAGTTAATTTTAGTATTAAAAATTGCTGATCATTTACTCATTTTTACCGTATAACTGGCTATTATGTTAATTCATCGCTAGCTATGTAATGTTATGTAAAGTAAGTTGAGCAAAATTTGCCAAAGTGCTTGAATTACGTTCATAAATAGCAGTAATTTAGGTTTAATTATGATCTGGCAATGCAAGCCAACCCTACTGGCAATTAGTGTGATGCTGCTCAGCGGCTGTGCGAGTGATTTAAACTCGTCTCAGCGCATGCAAGTCCCTAATAATATGCCTCAGCAATGGCAGCAAGAAGCATCAAGCTCAGTATTAAAAGTACAAGAGCAATGGCTTACACAATTACAAAATCCTACGCTTAATAAATTTGTACAACAAGCACTTAAAAATAACCAACAGCTTTTGCAAACGAGTTATGATGTTGAAATTCAAAAGCAGCAACTTATAGTCTCGGGCGCTGCACTTTGGCCAAGCCTCGATTTATCAACACGTACAAGCCGTAGTAAAGACAACCGCCCTGTAAGTTACGACAACGCAAGCTCAGCTAGTTTAAATTTAACTTACGAGGTTGATTTATGGGGTAAGCTCTCTGACGCCAAGCGCGAAGCTAATCTTAACTATTTAGCTCAGCAGGCACGGTTTGAGCAAGCTAAACAGCAACTTGTTGCTGATGTGGTAACAGGTTGGTTTGATGTGGTTACGGCGCAGCAATTACTGGATTTATTTAAGCGTCGCGAAGCCAACTCACAACAAAATCTCGATATTATTGAAGCTGGCTATCGCCAAGGCATAAACGAAGCGCTCGATGTGTATTTAGCGCGTAATGAGCTTAATAATGAACGCTCTCGCATTGCCACTCAAACAGCGAGTTTATCGGCATCAGCACGTGTACTTGAGCGTTTACTTGGTGAATACCCAAAAGGCGCTATTACTGCTAGTAGTGACTTACCTGTTATTAATACCGATATTCCTCTAGGATTACCTTCTGAGCTTATAACGCGAAAACCTACTCTACGTGCAAGTTGGTATGAGCTTTTAGCAGCCGACGCATCATTGGCATATGCGCACAAACAACGCTTTCCAAGTTTAGATTTAACAGCTTCATTAAGTGATAGTACAGACAGAGTAAGCGACTTGTTTTCTCCATCAAGCCTTGCATGGTCTTTGTTAGGTAGTATTTCAGCGCCACTTTTTGAAGGTGGGCGCTTAAAAGCCAACGAAGAAATAGCGCGTCTTAATACTCAAAAGCAAGAGCAGCTTTATTTACAAACGCTTTATGACGCGTTTGGCGATGTTGAAAATGCAATTTCGCAGCAGCAGTCCCTCAAAGCTCAATATACAAGCACGTTAGAGGCACAAGAAAACGCACTTGCTGCAGAGCAATTGTCGTTTGAGCAGTATCAAAGTGGCTTGGTAACTTACACGACAGTGCTTGATGCCCAAGATCGCTCTTTCGATGCGCAAAGCTCCTTAATCGATATTAAAAATCAATTAATAGCCAATAGAATTAACCTACACATTGCCCTTGGTGGTGATTTTGCAAAGCCCTCAAGTGAACTAAAGAGCAATAACGATGAAAACTAAAACAGCAAAAATTATTATTCCAGCGGTGGTTATTGTTGCCACAATTTTAATTGTTATGTTTATTAAGGGGAATCCACCAGAGGCTAAACGCTTTGGGACACCTCCGAAGGCATCAATAAGTGTGGCTGCGCTTGAGCTAAAACCACAAAATTATCAAGTTATGATAGACAGCTACGGTACGGTAAAACCACGTACACAAAGTTTGTTAGTGGCTCAGGCATCTGGGCAAATAATTGAAGTAAGTGATGACTTTAGAGAAGGCGGTTTTTTTGAAAAAGGCGATGTACTTTTAAAACTAGACGACAGAGATCATCAGGCTGAAGTTAAATCTGCTCAAGCCAATTTATTAACAGCAGAGCAAGGTTTGCTAGAAGAGAAGGCGCGTGGGCAACAAGCTATTACCGATTGGAAACGCCTTGGCGGCTCAAATCAAGCAAGCAGTTTAGTACTACGTGAGCCACAACTAGCAGCCGCTGAAGCTGAGGTTTTGTCGGCGCAGGCAGCACTTGAAAAAGCGATGCTTGATTTAGAGCGCACTAAAGTAACGGCGCCATATGCGGGGCGTATACTTAGCCGCAGTGTTGATTTAGGGCAAGTTGTTACTAACAACACACAGTTAGCTACCATTTACGCAATCGATAGCGTTGAGATTCGCTTACCAATTAAAAATAAAGATCTCCCATTTGTAAATTTACCAGAGCAGTATCGCGATGGTGCTAAAAACCAAGCGGGTTCAATTGTTAAATTTACTTCTGACTTAGTAGGTGAGCAAACGTGGCAAGGGCAATTAGCACGCACAGAAGGTGCTATAGATGAAGGCGCACAGCAGCTTTATGTAGTTGCTAAAATTAATGACCCGTATAAAGCAACAGCAAATAACCAGTACCCAATAAAAATTGGGCAGTATATAAAAGCGCAAATTACCGGCAGAACAGTATCTAACGCACTTATAATTCCTAACAGTACAATTTATCAAGGAACGTACGTTTACATTGTTGAAGGTGGCGTACTTAAGCGCAAAGACATCACACTAGCTTGGCAAAATGCGACTCAGGCGATGATAAAAACCGGTTTAAACGCAAATGATAAGCTTGTTATTACTCCACTTGGCCAAGTAAGTTCAGGAACTCAAGTAAGTATTTTAGGTGAACAAAGCGCAGATCAACCTAAAAGCCGTGGAGTGAATGGGCAAGGTAAAGGAAAGCGTCCGACTCCAGAGCAGCTTGAACAAAAAGCAAAAGAGCTTGGTATTAGTGTTGAAGAGTTAAAAAAACGCCGTCCAGCAAAGCAAGGAGATAAGCCATGATAGCTTGGTTTGCCAAAAACCATGTTGCTGCTAATTTATTGCTAGTAACGTTGCTGCTGTCGGGGCTTTTTAGTTTATCGACTAAAATACCGCTTGAAGTATTCCCTTCATTCGAAACCGACATGATAAGCGTGAACGTAAGTTTGCGTGGATCAACACCAGAGGATGTAGAGCAAGGCGTAACAATTCGTATAGAAGAAGCCGTACAAGATTTAGAAGGTATTAAGCAAATATTTAGCCGCTCTTCTGAAGGCTCAGGCTCTGTAACAATTGAAGTTGAAACGGGCTACGACCCGCGTGAGCTTTTAGCTGATATTAAAAGTCGTGTAGATGCAATTAACACCTTTCCAGCCGATGCTGAAAAGCCAATAGTCGCGCTTGCGGAGCGAATTCGCGAAGTTATCGCGGTTACCGTATCAAGTGATTACGGCGAAAAAGAAACCCGTGAATACGCAGAAACAGTACGCGATCAAATTCTACGTTTACCAAATGTGACGCAGGTAGAGCTAAGTGGTGTTCGTGATTACGAAATTGCCATTGAAGTAAGCCAAGACGTTCTTCGTCAATACGATTTAAGCCTTGCACAAATATCGAGTGCCATTGCTAATTCAAGCTCTGATATTTCTGCTGGTAACTTAAAAACTGAAGGTGGGGACGTACTTATAAGCTCTAAAGGGCAAGCATATCGTAAAGATGAATTTGCCAATATTGTTGTTAAAAACCAAGCTGACGGCACGATTATTCGTTTAGGCGATATTGCAATAATTAAAGACGATTTTGAAGAAACCCCAGTACGTACTCGCTTTAATGGTAAGCAGGCTGCATTTATCGACGTATATCGAATTGGTCCACAAAGTGCGATTACTGTTGCTGACGAAGTTAAAAATTACATAAAAGAGCAACAAAGCTCCCTTCCACAAGGGTTTGAACTAAGTTACTGGGATGATGATTCGGAGCTGGTTAAAAGTCGAATTGCCACACTAACGACCAATGCCCTACAAGGCGGTATTTTAGTACTTGCTTTACTTACTTTGTTTTTACGCCCTGCAATTGCATTTTGGGTATTTATTGGTATTCCGGTTTCGTTTATGGGGGCGTTTATAGCGATGCCTATTTTTGGCGTAACCCTTAATATTATGAGCTTATTTGGCTTTATATTAGTACTTGGGATTGTTGTTGATGACGCCATAGTTACTGGCGAAAATGTCTATACCCATTTAAAAACAGCTAAGTCGGGGGAGCAGGCCGCAATTTTAGGTACTCAAGAAGTCGCAACACCAGTAACATTTGGTGTATTAACTACCGTTGCCGCCTTTTTACCTTTGGCCTTTATTGAAGGGGCGCGCGGTGCTTTGTTTGCACAAATACCGGTAGTGGTTATTCCGGTATTATTGTTTTCATTGATTGAATCTAAATTTGTACTACCAGCACATTTAAAATATATAAAACTACGCCACGAAAAAGGCGAACCTTCAAAGTTTGATGTTATTCAACAGCGTTTTGCAGATGGATTTGAAAACGCGATTTTAAAATACTATCAACCCACTTTAAATTTAGCACTGCGCCATAAATTGGCTTCGGTAAGTTTGTTTGTTGGTGTGTTTATAATAATTTTAACCATGATCACTAGCGGTTGGACTAAGTTTGTATTTTTCCCGCGTATACCAAGCGAAACAGTCCGCGTTAACTTAACACTACCAACAGGTACGCCGTTTGAAGTCACTAATAAATACGTAATTGATATGTCGCAAAAGGCGCAGCAATTACAAGAAAAATACCGCGACCCAGATACTGGCGAAAGCGTTATTTTAAATATATTAGCCACAACAGGCGGGCGTGGTGGTGTATCTAATTCAGGCTCTGTACGCTTTGAAATAACACCGGCTGAAAAGCGTGAATCAGACATAGGATCACGAGAACTTGCCAGCGAATGGCGCGATTTAATTGGTGTCATACCAGGCGCCGAAAGTTTAACGTTTAGAGCCGAAATTGGCCGAAGTTCAGACCCCATTGATGTTCAGCTTAGCGGCACTTCGTTGACTATTTTACAAGACGTGGCTGATCACATTAAAACCCGTTTATCGACCTATCCAACGGTATTTGATATTGCCGATAGTATGTCCGACGGTAAAGAAGAGTTACAAATAGAGCTTACGCAACAAGGTTTAGCGCTGGGCTTAAATAGAGTCAATGTAGCAGGACAAGTACGTAACTCGTTTTTTGGCTCGCAAGCACAACGTATTCAGCGAGGCAGGGATGACGTACGTGTAATGGTACGCTTACCTATAGATGAGCGCCGCTCTGTAGCCGATTTACAAAATATACTTATAAATACGCCTGATGGAGGCTCAGTGCCTTTATCGCACGTGGCAACACTTACTGCTGGGCAAAGTCCATCAACTATTAATCGAATAGACCGTTACCGCACATTAAACGTAACAGCCGATATCGAAAAAAATAATACCAACATGACCATACTGCAGGCTGACCTAACGGAGTATTTAGATGGGTTAATGCAGCAATATCCTGGAGTAGATTACAAACTAGAAGGTGAGGCTAAAGAGCAGCGAGAGTCGTTTGGGTCATTGGCTTGGGCACTTGTGTTTGTATTTTTCATAATTTATGCGCTATTAGCGATACCGCTTAAGTCTTACTTACAGCCAATTATAGTAATGAGTGTAATTCCATTTGGCATGATAGGTGCTGTAGTCGGGCATTGGATTATGGGCATGGATTTAACCATTATGAGCTTGCTTGGTATGCTCGCCCTAACTGGGGTGGTAGTAAATGACTCCCTGGTACTAGTTGATTTTATCAATAAAAAGCGCAGTGAAGGCGGCAAATTACTAGATGCAGTTAAACTTGCCGGTGCATCGCGTTTTCGCCCTGTAATGCTAACAAGTTTAACGACCTTTATTGGCTTAATGCCGTTATTATTTGAAAAAGCAACTCAGGCGCAGTTTTTAATACCCATGGCGGTAAGTCTAGGGTTTGGGATTATTTTTGCGACCTTTATTACTTTATTGTTAGTGCCAATAAACTACATGATGATGGAGCGCTTTCAAGGTTGGTTTAAGTAAATAAGCGTAAGCATTTAAAATTTAGCTGTAAGTAAGAAATTGCTTGCAGCTTTTTTTTTGCCAAAAATTATAAAAATAATGTACGAAGGTATAACAAAAAAATGAATAAGTAATAAGAGGGAGTATAAAAATAAGAAGGTGTTCCCCAAGATACGGTACCCGGTTTCAGTCCTGAAACCAGAAGGTTTCAGGGCGGAAATCTGCGGTTTACCGTAGGCTTCTCGGTACATGCCGAGCTTGCACAATAGTAGACGAACAGAAATCCTGGTATAAAATTTATCGGCTCAGGGACTTAACCAAGCTCCGGTACCCCAGGGAACAATTTAAGTATATAAGACATAATCCAATCCTTAAACCCTAAACGTAAAAAATTAAACCGTTCGCTTAGTTTTCCCGCACCTTTAACTCGCCATTTACTTTATCGCATGGTTTTTGAGCTTGATCATACAATTAATTGGAGTTGCTTTTTATCGAGTGGTAGCATTGCCTTAACTTGCAAAGCGAAGATTCGATTATGAACGATTTACCCGATTACGAAAAAGCTCAACTGCTTTTAGAAAAAAACGAAATATTTGTATCACCTGCCGAAGCGCATGGTGTAATTAGTGGTTTACTAGCGTGTGGTTTAACCATTGACGACAAAGAATACTTAGGCCTTTTGAGCGATGTGTTTAACGATGGTGAATCATTTAGTAACGATTTAAAGCAGTTTTTTGGCACTATTTATAAGCAAGTAGTTGCGAGCTTTAATGATGACGAATTTCAGTTTGATTTATTTTTACCAAACGATGACGAAACACTCATCGATCAGGCTAATGGCCTCGTATCATGGGTAGCAGGCTTTATGCTTGGTTTTGGCTTAAAGCAAAAAGATTACGGTAAGTTATCAAGCGATGTTAAAGAGGTTATTACTGACTTTAGCGAAATCACTCGCCTAGATACCACTTTTGAAGAAACCGAAGAAGACAGCCAAGCGCTGCACGAAGTGATTGAATATGTGCGCGTATCAGCACTACTTTGTTTTGCAGAGCTTGGTAAAGAGCAAAACACGCAAAGTACTAAAAAAACACTTCATTAGTTTAAAAAGTTAAACGGGTTGGTTAATAATGGTTGAAGTACAAAAGTCAGAATTTAAAGCACGCCGTGAGCGTTTACTTGCGCAAATGGATAAAAATAGCGTTGCTATTATTCCCGCTGCGAGCGAAGTGACGCGTAGCCGCGATACCGAATATGCATTTAGACAAGATAGCGACTTTTTCTATTTAACAGGCTTTAACGAACCCGACGCTGTACTTGTACTATGTAACAACAGCGATGCACCCAGTACTTTATTTTGCCTAGATAAAGACAAGCTTGCAGAAATTTGGCATGGCCGCAGAGTTGGCTTTGATAAAGCTAAAAGTGACTACTTGTTTGATGAAGCTTACCCACTAAGTGAATTAAACGATAAGCTACTCGATATACTAAATGAAAAAGATGCGATTTATTTTGCACAAGGTGCTTATCCTTCATTTGATACCAAAGTGTTTACGTTACTAGGTACACTTAGAAGTGGTGCGCGAAAAGGCCTCAAAGCACCGAGTACTTTAAAAGAAATACGCGGCCTTATTCATGAAATGCGTTTGTTTAAATCGCCAAGCGAAGTAAATGTTATGCGTGAAGGCTGTGAAATTAGCGCGCGAGGGCACATGCGCGCTATGCGTTTTTCACATGCCGGAGCTACTGAATTTCAGCTAGAGGCAGAGCTGCATCATCATTATGCCATGAATGGTGCGCCGCACCCTGCATACGGCACAATTGTTGGCAGTGGCGATAACGCCAATATTTTACATTACACGCAAAATAGCGACGTATTAAAAAATGGCGACCTGGTACTTATAGACTCCGGTTGTGAACTACAAGGTTACGCCGCCGATATTACACGTACCTTCCCTGTAAATGGACAATTTAGCGAAGAGCAAGCCGCGCTTTACAATATTGTACTTAAAGCGCAAGAAGTTGCCTTTGATGAAGTAAAACCAGGTGGTTACATGTCGCATGCTAATAAACTAGCAATGGAAGTAATGACTCAAGGTTTACTTGATTTAGGTATTTTAACCGGCGACTTTGACGAGCTAATGGCAAAAGGTGCATGTAAAGAATATTACATGCACGGGCTTGGGCATTGGCTTGGTTTAGATGTACATGATGTTGGCGATTACAAAGTAAATAACGTTGAGCGTGCATTTGAGCCCGGTATGGTACTCACCATAGAGCCTGGGCTTTATATCAGCGAAGACTCAAGCGCACCGCAAAAATACAAAGGCATTGGTATTCGTATCGAAGATAACTTGCTAGTTACCGAAACAGGCCATGAAAACTTGACCCTAAGCGTGCCTAAAAAAATTAGCGATATAGAAGCACTTATGCAAAGTGCTAAAAACGTATAAAGCTCGGAGAGTAAAGTGGCTAAGCAGTTTGATGTAGTTGTTATTGGCGGTGGTTTAGCGGGAGCAAGCTGCGCGTTAAGTGTGGCTAAAACTAATCCGGCGTTAAATATTGCCGTTGTAGAAGCTAATCAAGTTACCGGCGACTACCACCCAAGCTTTGACGACAGAAGCATTGCACTTGCTCAGCAATCGGTAGAGTATTTACAAAGCCTCAATTTATTTGAACAAAATGCCCCTTACACCGTCGCAATCAAAAAAGTGAGCGTGTCTGATAGAGGGCACTTTGGCAAAGCGCACATTAATTGCGACGAATTTGCTAAGCCTTCACTTGGTTACGTAGTAGAAGTTAACCCTTTTGGCCGAGCGCTCCACCTGCGTTTAACGCAATCAAATATTACGCTTTTGTGCCCCGATAGCGTAATTGCCATTGAGCAAACTCTGCATAGCAATACACTTACCCTGCAAAGCGGCGAGCAATTAAGCGCAGCGCTATTGGTTATTGCTGATGGTGCACAATCACCCACACGTAATTTACTTGGGCTTGGTTTTAATACCCAGCCTTATGAACAAGGCGCAATTATTGCTAATGTAGAAGTGGCTGGTGGGCATAATAATCATGCCTTTGAGCGTTTTACACAAAGCGGGCCTATGGCGTTATTACCCATGAGCAATAACCGTTATTCGTTGGTGTGGTGTATGAGCCAAGATCAGGTTGAACAGCACATGGCACTTAATGAACAAGACTTTATAAGTGCCCTACAAAGTGCGTTTGGTTATCGCGGTGGGCAATTTACTAAAGTAGGCATGCGCACGAGTTACCCGCTCGTTTACGGGCAAGTCGAGTCTTTGACTGCGCACCGTACAGTGGTTATTGGTAATGCCGCACATGCTATTCATCCTATTGCAGGACAAGGTTTTAATTTAGGCCTTCGCGACGTGCAAGTACTTAGTAATTTAATAGCAAACAGCCAACACGGTTTAGGCAGCTATGCGTTTACACGTGAATATTCAAAAAAGCGCAGTGATGATATAAAAACCGTAATGAGCTTAACCGATGCACTTGTTAGGCTTTTTTCAAACTCATCGCGAGTGCTCGCATTGGGGCGCAGTATTGGGTTGTTTTCGATGGATTTATTTCCCGCATTAAAAGCGCCATTAGCCAAACAGTTAATGGGGCAAGTTAAACAAGGTAGGCGTTTATGAAGCAAGCACAGGTTTGTATTGTAGGTGGTGGCTGCGTAGGGCTAACACTAGCACTTGGATTGGCAAAAGCCGATATAAGCGTCGTTGTACTCGACGGCGCACCAACACAAGTGTTGCCAACTGACGAATATGGTTTGCGCGTAAGTGCGCTAAGCATTGCAAGTCAAACCTTGCTTGAGCAATTAAATGTATGGCCAGAAATTATCGCACAGCGAGCGTGCGCTTATACGCATATGGACGTACGTGATGCCGACAGTTTTGGCAAAATAGCGTTTAATAATGAACAACTTGAGCTTGAGCATTTAGGCCACATTGTTGAAAACGACATTATCCGCTACGCGCTTATAAAAGAGCTAGAGCAACAACCAAGCGCTACGCTAATGTTTGATACGCAGTATCAGCAAATACACCAAAGTGAGTCCGACGTATTTATAACGCTTAAAAGCGGCGAGCCAATTATTGCAAAACTGCTGGTGGCCGCTGATGGGGCAAACTCAGCTATACGTAAACAATTTAATATGGCGCTTAGCTTTAAAGATTACGATCACCATGCGCTAGTCGCAACCGTAAAAACCAAAGAGCCGCACGAAAACACCGCACGCCAAGTGTTTTTACCAACCGGGCCGCTGGCATTTTTACCACTGAGCGATGCAAATACGCATTCAATAGTATGGTCTACCAGCCCAAACCACTGCGATGAGCTGCTTGCAATGGACGACAGTGCCTTTAATAAAGCTGTTATGGCTGCAATAGATGGCCAATGCGGGCTATGTGAAGTGCAAAGTGCGCGCGCAGCTTTCCCACTTAAAATGCGCTACGCTCAGCAATGGGTTTCAGGCAAAGTGGTACTCATTGGCGACGCTGCACATACAATCCATCCACTTGCAGGGCTTGGTATGAACCTAGGCCTAAAAGACGCCGCTTATTTAATTGAGCTTTTAACAAGTAATAATAAAGAATTTGCAAGCACTCGTACACTGCGCGATTACGAACGTACCCGTAAGCTCGATGCGCAAAAGCACATAGCCATGATGCAAGGGCTAAAAGAGTTATTTGAAGGTGCAAACCCGGTTAAAAAACTTATTCGCGGAGTAGGGCTGTCACTCGTTGATAATTTAGGCCCAATAAAACACCTGTTCGCCAAAGAAGCGATAGGAAAGTGATGTAGGTTGAATGAAACAAAACCCCACGAGAAAAGCGGTTAGTTATTCGCTTTTAATAAAAAACCGATGTTTAATTTAAGCATCGGTTTTGTTTTATGGTGGTTTTAAATATATTAAAAGCTGCGCTTTTTACGCGAGCAAGCTCAGCGTCTACATGCAAAGTTTAACACTGAGCTTAATTTTACCTGTAGACGTTTAGCTTGCTGACGCGACGAGCGTAGCTCGTAATTACTATCGTTAGCTAAAAAGTGCTTTGCGTTAAATCAGTTACAAATTCTTTTGTGCTTCATTCACCATATCTTTGAGTGCATCAACTAACATCGGATCTCGCGAGTTTTGCTTAGCAAGTTCTAATGCGTATTTCATACTAGTGACGGCCTCTTTGAACTGCTTATTTGCAGTATAGCCTTGCGATAAACGCATGTGAGAATAGGCAGTATTTGGGTAATGGGTAGTAAAGTGTTTAAGCGTGGTAATAGCTTTAGCTGTGTTACCAAATTTTTGCTGGCTATGAGCAAATTCTACGTATACATCTTGTGGAATTTTAAGCTCAAACCCATATTTATCACTCAGTGCTTGGTAGTAACCTGTAATAAGCGATACATCAGCAAATCTTCCGTGCTCGTCAGTAACGCTAAAAATTAGGTCGCCAAATAAGTGAATTAGGCTATCGCTAAGGGCTGGTAGTATGGTGCCCATATGACTAAAAGTAGGGTAATGCTTATATTCCCATTTTAGCTGTGTTGGCATTTGTTGTTCTAAATTTACCAAAGTATTTAATACACCTGTATAAAAGCGTGACCCTTCACTTGCTACACTAATAAATAACGATTGACCGCCTTTAGGATTTTTAGTGTATTTTATAATATTATTTTTTAATTCTTCATCACTCCACCAACTGTTTGGGCTTATAGCTATATAGTTATTAAATAACTCAGGCTGATTAACTAAAGTATAAAGCGCTAAAGTACCTGCATTAGAGTGGCCAATTAAGGTGTTGTAGCCGTTAGTTGAGTAGTTAGAATTTATGTATGGCATAAGTTCGTCAGAAACAAACTTTAAAAACTCGTCAGTTTGCCCAGCTTCAGGCCATTTGTTTTTAACAAAAGTTTGAAACTCTGTTTTAGGTTCACCTTCTACTTTTGGTAAATAATCGCGAACACGGTTAGTTGTATCAATACCAACGAGCATTGCGTTAGGTATCTGCTCGTAATCAACTAAGGATTTTATAACCCCAGACGCCGTATGAAAGTGCTCAACACCATCAAGTAAATAAATAACATAAAGCGGTTGGTCATCTTTTACAGTGTCAGGTATGAAAATTTTAATGGGTCTGTCTTCGTTAAGTATTTTTGATTGCAGAATGACTTTTTTACCAACGGTTATGTCAGTTGTATTGGTTTTTGCGTGGCTTAAAAATGGTGTACTAAAAGTAAGTATTAATACAAGCGATAGTAAGAGCTTCATAAATATCCTTATTTAATAATGTATTGCTTAATAATTGCACGGCTTTAAGTTTGAGTAAATACTTATATTTTGAGGCAGGTGTTAGACTTAAGTAATTCAAAGCTGCGCTTTTTACGCGCGCAAGCTTGGCGTATATGATAAATATTAAACTGCGAGTTTAGCTTTTCCTTTAGGCCTACGGCTTGCTAACGGGATGAGCGAAGCTCGCAATAATTGCCTTTAAACTCTTATCTATAAAAGCTTAAAAAACCTGCTTGCTTAATTATCCGTCTAAGCGTAAAATGCGCGCTCATTTCGGCTTTTAAACTATTAATTCCTTGCCTTAAACCGACCGGCCGAAACGGTAGAAGGCTCTATTAACCGTAAGGAATATCCATGCGTCATTACGAAATCGTATTCATGGTTCACCCTGATCAGAGTGAGCAAGTAACTGGTATGATCGAACGTTATACTGGTTCTATCACTGAAGCTGGTGGTACTATCCACCGTCTTGAAGACTGGGGCCGCCGTCAACTGGCTTACCCAATCAACAAGCTTCATAAAGCTCATTATGTTCTTATGAACGTTGAAGCACCTACTGAAGTAATCAGCGAGCTAGAAACTACTTTCCGCTACAACGATGCAGTGCTTCGTAACTTAGTTATGCGTACTAAAAATGCTGTAACTGAAGCGTCTCCTCTTGCAAGAGAAGAGAAGAAAGAAGCACCAGCTGCTTAATTGTTTTGAGTCCTAGCATGGCATGTAGTCAGCAGTTATTATAATGGTTAGCCCATATATGAATCAGCTGGTTATATCTGGGGTAGTTTGTAAAACTCCCAAGTTTAGCCAAAGCCCTGCTGGCATCCCGCATTGTATTTTTGTTGTAGAACATAAATCAATGCAAACCGAAGCAGACCTTAACCGTAATAGTTATGTGAGGCTTCAGGTAGTTGCCAGTGGAAAGCAAATGCAACAACAGACTCAACATTTGCACGTTGGGCAGGCATTGCAAGTGAGTGGTTTTTTAAATCGCCACGAAGGTCGTAACGGCCTTAGCCAATTGGTTTTGCATGCTCAGCATATAGAAAGAATTATTTGAGGAATTAATCTCATGGCACGTTATTTCAGACGTCGTAAGTTCTGCCGCTTTAAAGCGGAAGGCGTACAACAAATCGATTACAAAGATCTAGCTACTCTTAGAAACTATGTTACAGAAAGTGGCAAAATCGTACCTAGCCGTATCACAGGTACTAGCGCTAAATACCAGCGCCAGCTAGCAACTGCTATTAAGCGTGCTCGCTACTTAGCCCTTCTTCCATACACTGACTTACATAAGTAAGCAGCGGATTAACAGTTTTTAAAAGGTGTAGAAACATGCAAGTTATTCTACTAGATAAGATCGCTAACCTAGGTAGCCTAGGTGAACAGGTTGTAGTTAAATCTGGTTTCGCACGTAACTTCCTTTTCCCGCAAGGTAAGGCAGTTCCTGCGACTAAAGCTAACATTGAAACGTTTGACGCTCGTCGTGCAGAACTTGAAGCGAAAATCGCTGAACAGTTAGTTGCTGCACAAGCACGCGCTGAAAAACTAGAAGCATTAGCAGAAGTTACATTAGTATCTAAAGCTGGTGACGAAGGTAAGTTATTCGGTTCAATCGGTACTCGTGACATCGCTGACGCTATCTCAGCTGTTGGTGTTGAAGTTGCTAAGTCAGAAGTTCGTTTGCCTCTAGGTACTATCCGTGAGACTGGTGAATTTGACGTATCAATTTCAGTTCACTCAGACGTAACGGCTACTATCAAAGTAATCGTAATCGCTGAAGCTTAATTTTTAATTAAGCTAAAAAAGCCGTGCTATTAGCACGGCTTTTTTGTGCCTATAATTTGGCTAACTTCATTAGTTGAGGGCACAGTTTAATAATACCAATCCGCAATAATACTTAATCATTTTGCGGGGCTAAACGTGTCGCTACCTGTGTTAAAAAATTCTCATTTAGAACAACTAAATAGCGAATTTTTTGTCTAGCTATCAACACGTTTTTCCATCCTCAAAATAGATCACTTAATTAAGCGAATTGGTATAAAGCCTCGTATAAGCCCCTTTTTTATTCAATTATTTTTCCATTCCTTTTAAACCTTTTCGAACTGTCATTACGTCTAACTTATCAATACACTTAAATAGCAACTCAACGATAATAATTAAAAGGCGGCATCACGGATGTTACACGTTAAACCCGAACCAGCGCCTTTGTGCGAAGCTGCACTCATTGAGCGAGTTAAATCGGGTGATCAAGGCGCATACACAACGCTTTATGAGTTACATATAAAACGAGTATACGGTTTATGTTTACGCTTATTAGCAGACCAAGCACACGCCGAAGACGCCGCCCAAGAGGTATTTGTACAGGTATGGCATAAAATAGCATTGTTTGATGGGCGTTCGCAGTTTTCTACTTGGCTATATAGTGTTGCCAGTAATGTAGCGATAAGTTACCTGCGCAAGCAAAAAAACTGGTTACAAAAAGTAGTAAGTATTGAACACAGCGGTATGGATGAGCAATCAGCTAACGACTGCAAAGGCTTAAATGGCCTCGATAAGTTAATAGTAAGGCTTCCTGAGCGCGCACGTATGGTATTTGTATTATTTGCTATTGAAGGTTACAGGCACGAGGAAATCGCGGAGCAATTAGGTATGGCTGTTGGTTCAAGTAAGTCACAATATCATCGTGCTAGGCAGTTATTACAAGAGTGGTATGAAAATGAGTAAACCAAACTTTAACGACTACTTAAACAAGTCATTAAACACGCTTGATAAAGAAATTACGCCACAAAAAGATTTATGGGCGGGGATTGAGCGAGCAATTGTTAATAATAAGCAGAACCCAAATAGCACTATTATTTGGCCAAAACTAACGGCAATAGCAGCGTGTACTGTGGCTGCTTTAATTGCTGTTAATATATTTGTTATAGCACCTGAACCACAGCCCGTAGTGGCTATAAGTGATTACTTTTCGGCTCAAAAAAATAGTTTGTTAGTTGAATACGAAAATAAAGAAGCATTAACCACTAACTGGCAAACGCAACTACAAGAACTTGAAGAAGCTGAGCAAGCAATAAAGCAAGCTCTTGAAAACGAACCACAAAACCAAGCGCTACTGACAATGTTAGCGCAAATATATCAACAACAACTTGATTTAATTAACAAGGTGCACGCGCCACGTTGGCAGCACATTTAGGAGTACGATATGAAAGCGATTTTATTAGGACTGAGCTTATTTCCACTGGCGGCATTTGCGGGTGAAAAAATAGATAAGCAAATAGACGTACCAAGTGGCGGCACTATTTTTATTGAAAACCAACGCGGTGATATACATATTACAGGCTGGGATAAAAACGAATTTAAAGTATCTGGCGAGCTTGATGATAAAGCACAGGGTTATGAGCTTAAAACAAGTGGTGATAAAACACAGTTTATTGTAAAAATGCCCCGTAAATCAAATTGGGGCAATAGTGGTGACGGCTCAAACCTAACTATATTTATGCCTAAAAGCAGTAGTTTAGAGTTTGCTGGCGTAAATGTATCGGTGACTGCAAAAGAGCTTAAAAACGGCGCAGAAGTTGATGTGGTTAACGGCGAAATTACGGTAGATGATATTACTGGCAACATTAAGCTCACCACTGTAAATGGTGATGTGAACGCTGAGAACTTAAACGGGAATATTCAGTTTGAAACCGTAAATGGTGAAATTAACGATAGGCAATCAAGTGGTAAGCTGCGTTTTAGCGCTGTTAATGGTGATATTAAATCAACTTCAAGCGCTAATGATGTACGCCTTGAAAACGTAAATGGCGATATAGAATTTACGCTATCGGCTATTAAAAACCTACGTATTAATACGGTCAATGGCGAAGCAGAAGTACAGATTAACGAGCTTTTAAAAGGCGGTGATGTACGTTTTGAATCAGTAAGTGGTGATGCCGACTTTTATTTCCCACAAAGTGTATCAGCAAAGTTTGAAATTAAAGCCCATGCTAACGGTAAAATCATTAACAAAGTCAGTAGTGACAAAGTCAGTAAAGCTAAATATGGCCCAGCCAGTGATTTAGAGTTTAGTATTAATGGCGGTAATGCAAATGTCGAAATGGATACCATAAGTGGACGAATAGAGCTTCGTACCAAATAACACTCATTCCCCATCACGATTACAAAAAGCAGGAAAGATTTCCTGCTTTTCTATTTGCACAGCCCCTGCAAGTCGATAGAATAGAGCCATTCAATTTTACTACTGTGAAGTTATGGCCAAACCAGATAAGCAAGTCGATACTCTTAAAGTTCCTCCCCATTCAATAGAAGCTGAACAATCTGTTTTAGGTGGCTTAATGCTTGATAACCAAGCTTTTGACCGCGTAGCTGAGCTTGTTGTATCACAGGATTTTTATACCCGCACGCACAAGTTAATTTTTGAGGCGATGACGGCACTTGCTGAGATTGGCGATCCGATAGATTTAATCACTATTTCTGAAAGTTTAGAAAAAAATAATAAACTTGCAGGCATTGGTGGTTTTGCTTACTTAGCCGAAATTGCTAAAAATACCCCAAGTGCAGCCAACATTGATGCCTACGCAAACATTGTACGTGAGCGTGCTGTGGTACGTGAAATGATTGGCGTGGCAAATGAAATAGCCGAAGCGGGTTTTAATACCGAAGGGCGTACTAGTCACGACCTACTCGATTTTGCCGAAAGCAAAGTATTTAAAATTGCCGAGCAACGTACAAAAAGTACGGAAGGCCCGCAAAGTATTCATAACATACTCGAAAAAACAGTTGATAAAATAGAAGAGCTTTATCAATCGCCACAAGATGGTGTAACGGGTGTAAGTACAGGTTATGCCGATCTTGATAAAATGACGACGGGCCTGCAGCCGTCTGACTTAATTATTGTGGCAGCGCGTCCTTCAATGGGTAAAACCACCTTTGCGATGAACCTTGCAGAACATGCCGCAATGACTCAAGACAAACCCGTGCTAATTTACTCGCTAGAGATGCCTTCAGAACAAATTATGATGAGGATGTTAGCGTCTCTTGGCCGTATTAACCAAACTAAGGTACGTACAGGTCAGTTAGATGATGACGATTGGGCGCGACTTTCATCAACAATGGGCTTGTTGATGGAAAAAGGCAAAATGTATGTTGATGATGCCTCGGGCTTAACACCTACCGATGTTCGCTCTCGTGCACGTCGTATTGCGCGTGACCACGGCGGCATTAGTATGATCATGGTCGATTACTTGCAGCTAATGCGCGTACCTAGCCTTGCTGATAACCGAACGCTTGAAATTGCTGAAATTTCGCGTTCACTTAAATCACTAGCAAAAGAGCTAAAATGTCCGGTTGTTGCGCTTTCGCAGCTAAACCGTACGCTAGAGCAACGTGCCGATAAACGCCCAATTAACTCAGATTTACGTGAGTCAGGGTCGATAGAGCAGGATGCCGATTTAATCATGTTTATTTACCGTGACGAAGTTTACAACGAAGACAGTACTGATAAAGGTATTGCCGAAATCATCATAGGTAAACAACGTAACGGCCCAATTGGTAAAGTGCGTTTAACATTCCAAGGTCAATTTTCTCGCTTTGATAATTACGCGGGACCAGCGGTAGATGACGATTACTAATGCGCTTAGCCACTGCTGAAATTAATTTAGCTGCACTTGCGCATAATTTAGCGCAAGTTAAGTGCTTTGCACCTAACAGCAAAGTAATGGCGGTGCTAAAAGCAAATGCTTACGGGCATGGTTTAGTAACGATTGCGCAGCATTTAAATAATGCTGACGCATTTGCTGTGGCACGTATAGATGAAGGGCTTGCCCTTCGAGCTGGGGGCTTAACAAAACCAATTGTTTTACTAGAAGGCTTTTTTAACAAAGCCGACTTACCGATTCTGCTCGCCAACAATTTTCAAACTATTATTCACGATGAGTACCAATTAGCGGCGCTTGAAAAAGCAAAGCTAGATGCACCAATAACATGCTGGTTAAAAGTAAATACAGGTATGCACCGATTAGGTATTGCGCCAGAGCAGTTTGAAGCGTTTTATAACCGCTTGCAAAAAACACCTAACGCTAAAAATACCGTTAATTTAATGACCCACTTTTCGTGTGCTGATGACGTTGATAATGCTAAAACGGTTCAACAAATTACGTTGTTTGATAATTTAGTGAATGGCATTGACCAAGCGCATTGTTTATCAAATTCGGCTGGTATTATTGCCTGGCCGAGCGGTCATGGCGATTGGGTACGTCCTGGGCTTATGTTATATGGTGTATCGCCAATGGCAAATGGTATTGGGCAGCAACACAAATTAAAACCAGTTATGCGCTTAACTACGCGCGTAATTGCAGTACGAGATGTGCCTGCTAATGAGGCTGTTGGGTATGGTGGTCGTTGGAAAAGCGATAAACCAACCAAGTTAGCTGTTGTAGCTATGGGTTATGGCGATGGTTATCCTCGGCATGCTAAAGAGGGGACACCGGTAATAATTGGTGAGCAGCGTTATGGTATTGTAGGAAGCGTAGCTATGGACATGATCAGCGTTGATATAGGCGCTAATGAGCATAATATTAAAGTTGGCGACAGAGTCACTATGTGGGGCCCTGAGCTTCCAGTTGAAGAAATAGCACTGTGCGCTGATACTATTCCTTACGAGCTATTATGTAATATTACACCACGCGTAAGTTATGAGTATCAGCCATAGTTAGTTTTTAGCGTATACCAATTGGGTATAATTACTCTTTTATAAAGTAAATGTCGCTAAAGCCCATACGGGCAAATTCTTGGTCGCGAAAGTTACGAACAGAAGCAGACCCTTTTGAGGTCATTTCTATTTGGCGTACCATGTTTAAGTAATTTGTTAAATCAATACCCTCGGCAGCAGCAATAGCTTGATACATGTCGTGGTATTTATCTTTTGCGAAGTTAATTTCGCGCGGTTGGTTTTTAAATGTATACGTTATTCTGCGTGCCATAATAAGCTCAGTTAAATTGAGTGTTAGTATAATTTTACACTGTATTGAACTGGCATTGAATGATTTGTTTAAATCAAATAATTAAAAAGTAGAGTTTAAAATGAAATTATCAGTAGAGATCAGTAAATATCCACTTCACCAAGATTACATTCCGTTTATTAAAGGCTTTATTGACCGCTTAAACGAATACGAAAATTTAAAAGTGATTACTAATACGCTATCAACGCAAATTTTTGGTGATTATGATTTAGTAATGCAGGTGTTAAATACCGAAATTAAGCGCTCATATGAAGAATTTGGTAAAGCTATTTTTGTATGTAAGTTTCTCTCTGGCGACTTATCGCCTGAATAATCTATAATACCAACCTGCATAAATCTTTGATCAATTTAACGAATTAAATTGCACTATAACGTCGTTAAAATTTTTTATTTAGAACAACTAGATACAAAAATTTTTGCCTAGTTCTAGCTTGATTTTCTTAACGTTAAATAGACCCCGTATATAAGCAGATTGGTATAACAAATGGCGCAACTAAACGGTGATTGCATAATATGGACTTTTTAACACAAACCTTAAGCGGTTTTACAGCAATGTCGCATTGGGAATACATTGCGGTAGGATTGTCGATGGCGTACTTATTATTGGCAATAAAGGAAAGCTTATGGTGTTGGCCGGCGGCATTTTTTAGCACGCTCATTTATACAATTATGTACTGGAATGGCGCATTGCTCATGGAGTCGTTACTTAATTTTTATTATATGTATATGGCTGTGTTTGGATGGGTTGTATGGAGAAAAGGCAAAGCTGAAAATTTAAATATTACATCTTGGTCGATAAACCGTCATGCTGTTTTAATTAGTTTAACAACCGTAGCTGCAATTACAATTGGTTACGTTATGCAAAACTATACGCATGCCGATTTTGCTTATCTTGATAGTTTTACAACGTGTTTTGCCGTAGTAACTACCTACTTAGTTGCTAAAAAAGTCCTCGAAAACTGGCTGTACTGGATTGTAATAGATGCCGCTTCCATGTATTTATATTATGAAAAAGGCTATTACCCAACGCTTGCGCTCTTTATATTTTATACCATTATGGCAGCGTGGGGCTTTAAAACTTGGTACGAAGAGTACGAACAAAGCCAAGCTAAGCCGCTAGCTCAGCTTTAATTAATGATTGAGCATAATCAGTTAGTAAAAATGTGTAGGGCGTTTATAGAGCCTACGAGCGTTATTTCAAGCGAGCGACTACTTAATGGTTTTAGTAACGATAATTTTTTAATACGTACCAAACAACAAGGGTATTTATTAAAGTGTTATAAAAGCCATTGGCCAGCCATAGGGCTTGAAGCACAGCGTTTTTTAAGTGAGCTTAATATATGTCCTGCGCCTGTTTGGCTCGATAAAAAGAATAGCCGTGCGGTATTTAATTATATTGAAGGTAATACAGCGCAATCGGATATAACGCTTAGCTTTATTAATAAACTTGCTCAAGTGCACAATTACAAAGCGTCTACTGCGCCAATGGATATAGCTAAAGAGCTGCATTTTTATCAAAGCACCGGCGTATATACGCAATATAAACCTCAAATAGAACGGGCACTCAAAGCAGTTGCAGCCATGCAATTTGATGAAGGCTTTTGTCATAACGATTTGGTAAAAGATAACATTATTGTAAATGCTTCGGGCATGTATTTAATTGATTTTGAGTACGCGCAAACTAACGATGTATATTTTGATTTGGCAGCCCTTGCAGTGAGTTTTAACCTTAATGAGCAAAGTAAAAAAGCGCTGTTAAACAACTATAAAAATAGCGTTGATAAAACAAGCACGTTTTACCCATCAATAGATAAGCTAAATTACTATAAGCTGTTTTTTTTGGTGTTATGTATTGCTTGGTATGAGGAGCGCAGCATAACTAGTAAATCTATAATGTTACGTGCGCAGCTAAATAAACTTGTTACTAATACTTTTTTATAAAAGTTACAAACCACCAAAGCGTTCAGCGAGCTCTTTGTACTTTGTTACTTCGGCCGCATCAAATTGAGGTTCGCCATTCTCGTCTTCAGATTTAGCAATTAATAAACTTTCTCTAGAGAGACGTTTTACACGCTCTACTTTTACACCTAAAAACTCAGCGACTTGCTCAGTAGACATTAAACTCATCATTATTTCCTCGTATTAAACTAATCCTCACAGCGACAATCATAATTTTAATGTTGCTAAACCGTTACTGTTTCTTATCTAATAAGAATAAATAGCGTGTTTTTAAGCCTTTGTGAAGTGTTTTATTTAAAAGAGTTTAATTAATAAGCATATAAGCTGATCTTACTGGTATTTATTTAAAGATCTCTTTATCATTGCGGGTGCTAAAGCACTGATATCGCGAGTTGGTGTGGCGGCAACAAATGTGCTCTCGTGGTGAAATGGATATCACGTGGCCCTCCGGAGGCTGAGTTGTAGGTTCGATCCCTACCGAGAGCGCCATTTGCTTTTATATGTATTAATTATCCTCTCTATATTACCTAGCTTCTTATTAATTACTCTTGTATTTAAAAATGCATTTACTGCAAAAACTTTGAAAGTTAATTTTAAAAACAGCTTTCTAGTTATTTATACAATGCAAAATTAGCATCCAAAAATCATGTTGTAATTATTTGCATATAAGATTTAGTGATAAATGA
Source organism: Pseudoalteromonas sp. NZS100 (assembly GCF_015864815.1). Lineage (NCBI taxonomy): Bacteria > Pseudomonadati > Pseudomonadota > Gammaproteobacteria > Alteromonadales > Pseudoalteromonadaceae > Pseudoalteromonas > Pseudoalteromonas sp. NZS100. The sequence continues at coordinate 122,882 of NZ_JADYWM010000011.1, read as the reverse complement.
GGAAGACCGATTCAATGTTAAATAGTCAATTAGAGATACTAGCTCAAGGACACGCTTATCTTGAAGGTGTAACTAAAGAGGACTATTCCCAAGTCATTACTCCTAACTTTATTAGCTCGGCAGGAGCTCATATGCGACATATTATCGATCATTATCAATCTTTAATGACTGGCTTTAGCACGCAAAAAGTAGATTATGATTACCGCTTAAGAGGAGGAGATATTGAAAACTCTCCAACTGCTGCAATAAAAAAAATTGCAGAAATAACAACGTGGATTGAACAGCTAAGTCCAGATGATTTTAATAAACCGTTATCACTTTCAAGTGAAGTTTCGATTAAAAGCAAAAATGTACAAACAGTAACAACATCACTTGCGCGAGAGCTTATTTTTGTAGGCAGTCACGCTGTGCACCATTACGCGATGATTTCACAAATTTCTTTTGCTCAAAAGTCGCAGCTCGATCCAAGCTTTGGTTTAGCACCAAGTACAGCTACTTTTTTAAGAGAAAATAGCCAGCCAGCACAACCAAAATCGATGCAAAATTAAAATGTGCACGTTAAGCTACTTTTTAACGGATGATGGCTACGAGCTATTTTTTAATCGCGATGAGCAAAAAACACGAGAAACGGCAATCGCTCCAAGTAAGCACCAGGGCAATGCAATTTTCCCCATTGATCCGCAAGGAGGAGGTACTTGGCTTGGGGTATCGCATTTTGGGCAAACACTCGCATTATTAAACGATTACCAAAGTGTATTTGATATAACTGCGGTAAAGCATAGTAGAGGTCTGTTAATCCCTTATTTACTGAGCAATAAAGCTCCTGCATTGTACCAATTACAAAACATGGATTTATCGGGCTACGCGCCTTTTAAATTGTGTATTTTTCCGGATGGGCTATCGATAAATAACAATAACGTGGTTTTTGTTAGGTGGGATGCAAAGCAGTTAATCCACTGCCAAGTTGAACCACTTGCTACGTCATCAGGTGTTGAGCTTGAAACGGTGACACAAAAGCGTAAACAACAATTTAAGCAACTTATTGATTTAAGACATCCTGAAAGTGAGCAGTTTTTAGCATTTCATTACAGTAAAGCCGAACAAGGGCAATATGGCGTAAACATGCTAAGAGAAGATGCAATGACGGTCAGTATTAGCCATATTAAAGTTGGTAACACTATACGTTTTAATTATTTTGATAAGCAGTCTCAGCTCATTAGTAGCATTGGTTGTTTAAAAGTGGCTGCAGCTTAACTAAAAATTTTTATAGCTGTTACATAACTAAAAAAGTCGACGCAATTAATAGCGTCGACTTTTTTTGCTCAATTTTTACCTGCTATATTAATACAGCAGGTAAAAATTATGAGTGATTTATATAATCATCCTTTTTATCACCAAGGTAGAGCTTAAGTAGCTTTTCAGGCGCACTTGGTAGGTGCACACTTAAAAGTAATCCTGGCGTGTGATTAAAGTTGCTATCAATGCCCATGCAATGAAATTGAGCGCCTAGCTTATGGTATTGCTTTAATAAAATCGGTATGTCTTTTTTATCTTCTTCTATTCCCATAACCAATGCTGATACATGGCCTATGTTTAACGTGTGGTCATTAATAAAGTCTTCAAACTCTGGGTGGAGCTTATTATTAAAAGGCGTATTGGCGCTAACACCTTGTTTATTATTAACCATTGCATGGTCAATAATTGCAACAGAACGAGGGTCATAAAGTTTACTTAATGAAACCGTGCCATATAAAGTCCTATAGCGTGGATTTTGCGCCATAAATGCACCAATCCCTTTAAATAGCAGTAATAAACCATGGTAACTGCCCTGATGTTTTTGAACTATAAACGATCGACCCATTTCTAAGCACGGCTGTTGCTGATTAATAAAAGAAGGTTCGAAGTTAAACATTTGCGATAAATAAAGAGCGCTCACGTCGCTATTTTTTTGTAATAAATCGGTTTGTCCAATTCTATAAGCACCAATAATTTCTTCATTTTTATGATCAAAAATAAACAAATGCATGTAAGTCGCATCAAATTTATCTGTGTCGCATGGCTCGCCACTTCCTTCGTTTAATGTACGAAAGGTTATTTCTCTGAGGCGTGTTATTTCAGTAACGCAATTAGGTATTTGCTCTTGGTAGCCGTAATAAACTGAGTAACCTTTAAAGTCGACTAAGTGCTGCTCGCTTGGCAAGTTGGCAAGCTCATTTTTCATTTTTGTTTTATCAACTTCCTGCATAATAGCTTTGAGCTGTGTTGATTGGTTATCCTCTTGCCAAGGCGTTACAAAGCGCTCATCGTTTAAGTAACACTGCAAGCGCGCAAGTGCGTTTATGTCGTCAGTTTTTTCAAACTTATTTAATAATTTGGGTGTAAGTAAATTACCAGCGCTTAAGCTAATAGAGCTTTTTTGAATTTTAAGTAATTCGCGTATTAGCATTAATAATCTAAATCGGTAGTAAACACGCCCCAAGTTATAAAAGGTTGAGCTATTCTGACCGCTAATAAATACAGGCAATAAAGGGGCTTGTGTTTTTAAAGCTAGTTGAGCGGCTAAGCGATTCCATTGCCCGTCAGTTACACGTTGTTTTTCTGATTGAAAAAATGACACTCTTCCCGCAGGAAAAACCACAAGTAAGCCATCATTTTTAACATGACTAAAACACTGTTTTATTGCGCTGGTATTAATGGCTGCTTTTGGTTTTAGTGGGTTAGCAAAAATAAAATAGTCTTTAATTTCTTTAAATATTTTTAAACCCACGTTAGCCATTACTTTTGTATCGCTACGATAATGGGTGAGTAAATTTGCAATAATTACGCCCTCAATCATGCCATAAGGATGATTACATACCACTATGCAAGGGCCATGCTTTGGTATTTTGTTAATAACACCTTGTGCACCAAGCACATTAATACCTAATACATTTAACAGCTTTTCACTAAACTCTTGTTTATCTAAACCCGATAAATTATTAGAGAGGTATATATCACGCAGCTTATTGATGCCCAATAGGCTATCGAGCAGCGGAGCGGCTATTTTTAGTATATGACTCAAAGGAGAAACGGTGCTTATTGCCGCTACACTTAAGTTTGATACGGGGTGGTTTAATTTTGTCATATACGTTGATGCTCTTAAATTTTTATAGCTGTTGTGTATATTTAGACCGAGGAAAAACCACATTATGTTCAAATTAGGTTAATTAAGTTTGTTTAAAAGCGTAAAAATAATACTCAAATAGCCTTTTAAGTGCTAAGTGGCTGTAGGTTATTAAGAAAATAGAAGAGGGTTTTAATTATCCATAAAATAAGGTTACCCACTACAGCTAATAAGAGTGATACAGCAAGTAATCCTTTGTAGTTATATATCACTACTTACAACTCAAAAACTAGACTTTTAAGCTTAATTAATGCTATTTAAGGTACATCTACTTTAAATGTAAAAAATCTCACCTTTATGCTAATTACTTTGCCTGTGTCTGAGCTCACCCCTGGTATGTACGTTGATAGCGTTACTAAACAACACGAGGGGATCAATAGCATAAAAATTAAGACCAGTGGCTTGGTGCGCGACAAATCTATTATTAAGCGTTTAGTGTCTGAAGGGGTGCTCGAGCTGCTTATAGATTTTACTAAAGGTGATGCGCCAGTTCCTGCCAAATATAAGCCCCAAAGCGCACCTAAAACATCTAATAGCCAAAAAAAAGTAGAAAAAACACCTATAGCTATTTCTATCGAACAGGAATTTGCTAAAGCGACTGTAAATTACGATCAGCATGGCCGAAAGTTACAGTCATTATATGGCGATTTAACATCTGGCCTGAGTGTTAATATAAAAGTGCTTGATGAAATTGCCAGCGAGATAGTCAGCTCAGTTTTTCGTAATGCTAACGCTATGACTATTCTTACTCGTATAAAAGACAAACATAGCTATAACTGGCGGCATATGATCAACTGCGCCATTTTTACTGCTGTATTTGCTAAATACTTAGGGTATGAAAAAGCTGTTGTACAAGAGCTTGCAATGGGGGCGTTACTTCATGACTTAGGCCAAGCTAAATTACCGCAGGGTATATTTTCCAAGCCAACTAAACTAAGTAATAACGAGCTAGCAGCAATTAAAAAGCATGTTGCGCAAGGTTTAGGTTTAGTTAAAGGTGAGAAGGGTATAACTCCCCTTATGCTCGATATGATAGTAAATCATCATGAGCGTTTAGATGGCTCTGGTTATCCGCGAGGCCTGCAGGCTGAAAAGTTAAGTCGCCCGGCGCGTATAATGGCAATTGTAGATGTGTACGATGCTATGACAGCCGATAGAATGCACCAAGAGGGTGATGAGCCTATTAATGCATTACGCTACTTATTAGCCAATAAACACTTGTTTGATGGTGAACTAGTACAACGCTTTATAAAATGCTTGGGGGTCCATCCGGTAGGAACTATTGTAAAATTAACGAATGAACGTTTAGCCTTAGTGCTTGAGGGGAACGTATTAAATCCTATTAAACCTAAAATTAAACTATTTTATAATGCTAAGCATAATCATCATGTTACACCTAAAGACATAGATTTAAGTGAGCACACCCAAGAGCTGAAAATACTAGCAAGTGTTAAGCCTCTTGATTATCAGATTAATTTGTCTCGCCTGCTAAAAGAGCATTTGTTGAACTAGTTTTACTGCATTGCCTTTTTTTAGTTTGTTTTGCAGAAATAAACGCACCCAAAAAACAACTTCCCATCAGTGTTAACCATAGCAAAGTACCTAACTCTACATGCAATGCAAAACAACAAAGCGCTAAAGAAATCAACGCATTCAACATTGCCCCTAGCCAATAATGGTTTACGGGGTTATCGCATTGTCCTGCTTGAGTGCATGCACAGTAGTTTGCTTTGTAAAAGCAAAATACACTCGCCCCACAAAATATTAGCCCTGTAATAATAAATAAAATGATCACAGTTTTACTTCCTTTGCGATTTTATAGTGAGTGTAATTTGCTATATATTTCAAGTCAATCTAAATGATAATTAATTACAATTAGAGCTTTAACTCTAATAACACATTTCTCATCCGATGAGTTTTAAATAGTTGTTAAAATGTCGTTAAATAACATGTTTTTTGCTGTTTTTTGACGCATTCATAGAGTTTTTTACAAAAAATTAAGGTAGTGTAGCAAAGTTTCAAATCCTAATAACAACACACATAGTACCCAGACAGTCAGTTTGGTTAAGGACTCAACAATGAAATTTTCTAAAACTCTTATTGCAGCTTCGCTTGCATTTGTTTCAGCTGATAGCTTTGCAGCTGCGTTTCAATTATCAGAGCAAAATGCATCGGGTTTAGGCCGTGCATACGCTGGTGAAGCTTCTATCGCAGACGATGCATCTGTAGTTGCACGTAACCCTGCACTAATGACTTTATTTAAAGATAAACAACTAAGTGTTGCTGCTATTGGTGTAATTCCAGATGTAAGTATTGAAGGCGAAAGTACTAATAACGGTATTGACCCAAGTGCATTAGATGACGACAGCATTGCACCAAGTGCTGTAGTACCTGCTATTTACTTTACTATGCCTTACAACGATAAAGTATCGATTGGTTTTGGCGCATTTTCTAACTTTGGTTTATCTACAGAGTTTAACGACGAATACGTTGCTGGCCAAATTGCTGGCGAAACAGAAATCTTTACTGTTAACCTTAATGCAAGCGTTGCTTATAAAGTAACTGAGCAATTCAGCTTTGGTATTGGTTTAAACGCTATTTATGCTGATGCAACTGTTATTCGTAAAGTGGGTGCTAATGCAAGCGGTATTGATTTTGGTGCTGATGCTGTAAACCTTCAAGGTGATGATACTGGTTTTGGTTTAAACGTTGGTTTAATGTACCAGCTAGATGATAACAGCCGTTTTGGTTTTAACTATCGTAGCGAAACAGACATCACATTTGATGGTGACTTCTCAAACGACCTACCAGCAGCTATTGGTGGTACAGGCGGCGCTAAGCTACCAGGAGCTGTTGATCTAACACTACCAGCTATTGCTGAGTTTTCTGGCTCACATCAGTTAGATGATAAGTTAGGCCTACATTACAGTGTATTATGGACAGGTTGGAGCAGCTTTGAATCACTAGAAGCACAAGTAACGTTACCAACTGGTGATAAGTTTGTTGCGTTTGAAAAGCAAGAGCAGTTTGATGACTCTTTCAGATACTCTGTAGGTGCTGATTACCAATACAACGAAGATTTACTACTTCGTGCCGGTGTTGCATTTGATGAGTCACCGGTATCACAAACGCACCTTTCTATCTCTATTCCAGATACCGATCGCTTTTGGTTCTCGTTTGGCGGTAACTACACAATTGATCAAAACTCTAATGTTGATCTTGGTGTGAGTATTATCCGTGGTAAAACACAAACGTTCACAGAAGCTGATGACTCGGGCAGCCAGTGGGGCTTCGAATCTAAAGGCCACGCGGTATTACTTGGCGCTCAGTACAACTACAAGTTTTAATGTAGAAGTGTCTTGTGGTTAATCACAGGACACAAAAAAGCCGCTCACTTTAATTAAAGTGAGCGGCTTTTTTAATGCCTATTAAATAGTGTTAATAGGCATTTTATGAAAGCTTATAAGCTTTCTATTTTAGTTTTTTGCTCAAGTAGCTTAGTTTTAGCATCGCTAAACTCAGCCAGTTTTGCATTTTCTTTAGCAAGTACCGCTTCAGGTGCGTTATTAACAAACTTTTCGTTAGCGAGTTTGTTTTGCACTTGTGCTAGGCCTTTTTCTGCTTTTTCGAGTTGTTTATTAATACGTGAAAGCTCGGCTTCTACATCAATTAAGCCCGCCATTGGGATCATGATCTCAAGGTTGCCAACATAAGACGTTGCACATGCAGGTGCCCCGTCTTTGTTTTCAAGCATTGTAAACTCTTCAATTTTTGCAAGTGATGCTAAAAATGATTTGTTTTCTTCAATGCGGCGCACGTCGTCGCTTGATGCATTAGCAAGTAATACGCTAAGCGGTTTACTTGGGCTAATATCCATTTCACCACGAATATTACGAATAGCTAAAATGAATTGTTTAACCCACTCTAAGTCGTCCATCGCTTTAGCATCAACGCTTGCTTCATTATATACAGGGAACGGCTGAACCATAATGCTGGTGTTTGCTGTTTCAAGGCCAGCAAGAGGTGCAACACGCTGCCAAATAGTTTCAGTGATGTACGGCATCATTGGGTGCATTAAACGCAGTAAGCTTTCAAGTACGGTAATAAGTGTATTACGTGTACCACGTTGCTGCGCTTCATTACCTTTAAATAATACCGGCTTAGTTAGCTCTAAGTACCAATCACAAAACTGGTTCCAAGTGAATTCGTAAAGCGTGTTAGCAGCTAAGTCAAAACGGTAGTTATCAAGGTGTTCAGTGTACGTTTTAACTGTTGACTCAAATTGGCCTAAAATCCAGCGGTCAGCTAATGAAAGCTCTTTTTGTGCATCGTTTGCAAAACCACAGTCTTGCTCTTCTGTATTCATTAATACGTAACGGCTCGCGTTCCATAATTTGTTACAGAAGTTACGGTAACCTTCAAGGCGGTTCATGTCCCAGTTAATATCACGACCGGTAGATGCCATTGCAGCAAGTGTAAAGCGAAGGGCGTCGGTGCCGTGTGCTTCAATACCGCCTGCAAATACTTTTCGCGTATCTTTCTCGATTTTAGCGGCAAGTTTTGGCTGCATCATGTTACCAGTACGCTTTTGTACTAGGTCTTCAAGTTCAATGCCGTCAATCATGTCTAGTGGGTCAAGAACGTTACCTTTTGACTTAGACATTTTATCGCCATTATCATCACGTATCAGACCCGTTACATACACGGTTTTAAACGGAACTTGTGGTTTGCCATTTTCGTCTTTTACAAAGTGCAGCGTCATCATAATCATGCGCGCAACCCAGAAGAAAATAATATCAAAACCAGTTACCAGCACGTCAGACGGGTGGAAGGTTTTTAAATCATCGGTATTTTCAGGCCAACCTTGTGTAGAGAAAGTCCAAAGTGCTGACGAGAACCACGTATCAAGTACGTCTTCGTCTTGGCTTAACGTTACGTTATCTGCAATGTTGTTTTCACGGCGAACTTCGGCTTCGTCGCGACCAACAAATACATTGCCTTCACTGTCGTACCAAGCTGGGATACGGTGACCCCACCAAAGCTGGCGTGAAATACACCAATCTTGTACGTCGTTCATCCACGAGAAGTACATGTTTTCGTATTGCTTAGGTACAAATTGAATATCGCCGTTTTTAACAGCGTCTTTTGCAGGTTCTGCAAGTGGTGCAACACGTACATACCATTGGTCGGTAAGCAGTGGCTCAATTACCACACCAGAGCGATCGCCGTAAGGTACCGTTAAACCATGGTCTTCAATTTTTTCAAGCAAACCTAGTTCTTCAAATTCTGCCACAATTGCTTTACGTGCTGCAAAACGATCAAGGCCGTGCAAGCGCTCAGGTATTGGTGCATCAAACTCAAGCTCTTTACCGTCAAAGGTGTATGTTTCACCTTGGGTAAGAATAGCGGCGTCTTTATCGAAAATGTTGATCATAGGCATTTGATGACGCTTGCCCACTTCGTTATCGTTAAAGTCGTGCGCTGGGGTTATTTTTACACAGCCCGTGCCTTTATCTTTATCGGCGTGTTCGTCAGCAACAATTTTAATACGACGATTAACGATGGGTAATAAAATCTCTTTACCGATTAAATCTGTGTAGCGCTCATCATCAGGATTTACTGCAACACCTGAGTCACCCAACATGGTTTCAGGACGTGTTGTTGCTACTACTATGTAGTCTTTTCCGTCTTGTGTTGTAACGCCATCAGCTAGTGGGTAACGTAAGTTCCACATGTGGCCTTGTTTGTCTTTGTTTTCAACTTCAAGATCAGAAATAGCCGTGTGTAATTTTGGATCCCAGTTTACTAGGCGCTTGCCTCGGTAAATTAGGTTTTCTTTATGAAGGCGTACAAACACTTCTTTAACAGCTTCAGATAAACCATCATCCATTGTAAAGCGTTCACGATCCCAATCAACCGATGCGCCAAGGCGACGAAGTTGCTTAGTGATAGTGCCGCCAGATTCTTTTTTCCATTCCCAGATTTTATTAATAAAATCTTCGCGACCTAAATCGTGGCGTGTTTTGCCTTCTTCGGCATGCAATTTACGCTCAACCAACATTTGCGTTGCAATACCTGCGTGGTCAGTACCTACTTGCCATAATGTGTTGTTACCTTGCATACGTTTAAAACGCGTTAGGGTATCCATTATTGTATCTTGGAAGGCGTGGCCCATGTGTAAGCTACCAGTGACATTTGGCGGCGGGATCATAATTGAATATGGTACGCCTTGGCCAGATGGCTTAAAGTAGCCTTTTTGTTCCCAGTCTTGATATAGAGACTGTTCAATATCTTGCGGATTGTAGGTTTTATCCATTACACAGAACCTTAAATAAGTACTTAAATTAGTTGGTTAGTTTGCCTGATTGGCTAGCTATTAATATCTTGCGTGGTGAGATTGGCACCGAGTTGGCGTAGCTTTTTAAAACGCTCGCGGGCTGCTTGCTTAGCAGCTGGTTCTACGGGTACAAAATCAAAAACTTGGTTAAACCGACGAATGTAATCCGGTAACTGAGTAGCCAAGTTAATTAAAACTTTACGATTGCCAACAGGTGGCGTAATACCAATTTCTACAGGTGCGCCGCCTTTAGGGCCTTCACCTTGTAAATTATGTGGCACAAAACTATCTGGATCGAATGCCCAAATTATTTCATCAATGGCACAGGCTGCTTCGTTATCGTTAACACAAATAAACACACGCTGCCCATTTCGATACTGATCGGCTGCAATTTGAGCTGCCAATGCAAAATGATCGTCAGCCTTCGCTTTAGACTCATCTTGTTGCTTTAGAACGAAAAATTTAGCGTTCATGTTCATTGTATCGGGGTTTCCCATGACATTGAATGTATACCAAATTGATATACACAAATTAAGAGGCAGATTTTGCCATATAACGAAGTTTGCTTCAATTAATACACAAATAAATAAGGCGCCAAATGGCGCCTTATAAATAGCTAAATAGATTATTAATCGTGCGTAGCTTCGCTTACACCCGCTCGGTTTAATAAATACTGAGTAAGCATAGGAACAGGACGGCCCGTTGCGCCTTTTTTAGCGCCACTACGCCACGCTGTACCGGCAACATCTAAATGTGCCCAATTATACTTTTTAGTAAATTTAGATAAGAAACATGCCGCAGTAATAGTACCCGCAGAGCGTCCACCTAAGTTCGTAAAGTCAGCAAATGGGCTTTCTAGTTGATCTTGATAGTCATCCCATAACGGTAACTGCCATGCACGGTCGCCACTTTGCTCAGACGCCTTTAATAAATCGTGCGCAAGTGGGTTATGGTTTGATAGTAAACCAGTAGCATGCGCGCCAAGGGCTACAATACACGCGCCAGTTAGCGTTGCTACGTCAATAACCGTATCTGGATTAAAGCGTTCAACATATGTTAGTGCGTCACATAATACTAAGCGGCCTTCAGCGTCGGTGTTTAATACTTCAACTGTTTGCCCCGACATTGTTGTTAAAATATCACCTGGGCGATACGCATTTGAGCCAGGCATGTTTTCACAACCCGCTAAAACACCAATAACGTTAATCGGCAATTGCATTTGTGCAAGTGCACGCATTGCGCCAATAACGCCTGCTGCCCCGCCCATGTCGTATTTCATTTCGTCCATGCCTTCGCCTGGTTTTAATGAAATACCGCCTGAATCAAACGTTAGACCTTTACCAACAAGTACAATCGGGGCTTGGTCGTCAGCGGCGCCTTTGTAGTTAATAATCGACATAATCGATTCGTTATCACTACCTCGGCCAACAGCTAGGTAAGAATTCATACCAAGTTCTGCCATTTGCTTTTCGCCAATAAGATCAACAGTAATGTTGTCAAAATCAGTTGCCAGCTCTTGTGCTTGTTCACCTAAGTACACAGGGTTACAAATATTTGGTGGCATATTAGCTACGTCTTTACATAGCTTACTACCTGCTGCAATGGCTAAACCATGCTCAATAGCGCTTTCGCCAATAGTTAGTTCGCGTCGTGTTGGTACATTAAACACCATTTTACGAAGTGGACGACGAGGGTCTACTTTTTTACTTTTCAGTTGGTTAAACGTATATAAGCAGTCTTGCGTTGTCTCAACTGCCTGACGTACTTTCCAGTAGGTGTCGCGACCTTTAACGTGTTGCTCTGTTAAAAAGCAGACTGCTTCCATAGAGCCCGTTTCGTTTAAGGTATTAATAGTTTTAGAAATGATTTGTTTATATTGCTTATCATCAAGCTCACGCTCTTTACCACAACCAACAAGCAATATGCGCTCGCTTAATACATTAGGTACATGATGCAATAATAAAACTTGGCCTGGCTTACCTTCTAAATCGCCACGGCGAAGTAAATTAGAGATATAACCATCACTAATTTTATCGAGTTGTTCACCAATGGGGGATAACCTACGTGGCTCGTAAACGCCAACCACAATACATGCGCTGCGCTGTTTTTCTGGGCTACCACTTTTTACGTTAAATTCCATTGTTACTCCTGGTTTTGAGTCGTTTAAGTTACTAAGTTGGGGCTAAAAAAGTATTTTCTAGTCTTATCTACGTAACTTATGTGCGGATAATTTTAATTTTAGCTGATTTTGTTAGACTCTTACTGTGTAATTGAACTTTATATGCTTAAGGGCTACTAATGCAACATTATATCGTGCACTTAGGTAGGATAATTAATTTTGATGGCTTATAATAATAGCCTATTTGCCGGTATTAATTGGGTAAAATAGCTATTTAACTATTCAATTCTCACTATCGTAGTGAAATTCCATGTTTAACAGGGGCGAGCATTGCTAATTTTCCGTTATTTGACCGCTGAGGTTTTAAAATCGCAGGTCGCCGTATTTTTAACTTTGATGACAATATTTTTGTCACAAAAGTTAGTTGGTATTTTAGGTGATGCCTCTGAGGGCAGCATTCCTGCTAAATTAGTGCTATCGATGATTGCACTAAAACTTCCACAACTGGCCTCGCTAATACTTCCGCTGAGTATATTTTTAGGCATTATTTTAGCCTACAGCCGTATTTATGCCGATAGCGAAATGACCGTCCTTAAAGCCTGTGGCGTAAGTGAATGGTATGTTGTGCGCGTAACACTTATATCAAGTGTAGGGCTTGCTATATTAGCCGCAGCACTGACTATGTATATAGCGCCGTGGGCAAGCGAGCAAGAGTATCAATTAAAAGAGCAAGCCAAAGCCGATGCAGGGTTATCTGCACTCAGAGCTGGGCGGTTCCAAGAAACCGGTAACGAAAAAGCCGTGGTGTTTATTCATAATATTGAAAAGGGTGGCAAAGAGCTCAATAAGGTATTTGTTGCACAGTTACCCGATAGCGAAAAAGGCAACCTAGCGCGTTTAGTATATGCAGAGCAAGGTGTTGTGGTTGAAGCCGTAAATGGTGAGCAACAGCTCGTGCTAACAGACGGTAAACGCTACGAAACAGATGGCACAACGCCTGCACTTAACTTAACAGAATTTGATGGTTACAGCGTACAAATACGAGAACAAGAAATAGAGCATCAACGCCGTAAATTAGAGGCTGTGCCTACTAATCAATTACTCGCCATTAATACTCCAGAATCTATTGCTCAATGGCAGTGGCGACTCGCTATTCCGTTATCAATTCCGCTACTTACCTTACTGGCAGTACCGCTAAGTGTGGTTAATCCTCGCCAAGGTAAATTTGCAAAACTAGTGCCTGCTATAAGCTTGTACTTAGGCTATTTTATTTTACTAAATGCCGCTAAATTTGCAGTTGAAGATGGAAAAATTCCGCCTTCAATTGGCTTGTGGTGGATTCACCTAAGTGCCTTGTTTATAGGTGGATTATTAATTATAAAAGGGCGACCGTTGGGCGCTTGGCTTAAAGCCGTTGTAACTAAGCGGGAGTTAGGCTCATGATGAAAACGCTTGATTGGTATTTAGGCCGCAGTATTTTACAAACTACCGGCTTTGCATTGTTGGTACTTGTTGGTATTAGCACCTTAATTAAGTTTATCGACCAGCTAAAGTCGGTAGGGCGTGGCAGTTACGATTTAATGACCGCAATGCTTTACACGCTTTACACAATACCTGGCGATTTAGTGGTGTTTTTTCCGATGGCTGCGCTAATTGGTGGCTTAACGGGTTTGGGGGCACTTGCCTCAAACAGTGAGCTGGTAGTGATGCAAGCGGCTGGTATGTCGCGCTTACAAATAATTGGCTCTGTGATGAAAACGGCCATATTTATGGCTGTATGCATGATGGCACTTGGCGAATGGGGTGCACCTGAAGCGCAATTACACGCCAAAGAAATGCGTAACCAAGCAATACATGGCGGCGATGTATTTAACACACAAAAAGGTGTATGGGCTAAAGACGGCAGCAATTTTATTAATATTGAAGATGTTGACGAAAACGGCAGGCTCAACGGGGTACACATGTACCACTTTGACAAATCGTTAGAGCTTACCCAAATCACTAAAGCAAAAGATGCACTGAGCCGAAAAGAAGGCTGGCTACTTCGTGATGTAAATAAGGTTATTATTACGAGCGAAAAAACCACAACAGAGCAACTACCAGAAGAGTTTTACCCTTCACAATTGACCGCTGAAAAGTTAGGGGTTGTTTCGGTAAAACCAGAGTCACTTTCATTTACTGGGCTTTGGTCGTATTTAACTTACTTAGAGCAAAACGAACAAGACACCAGTACCTACGAGCTCGCTCTGTGGCGTAAGCTTATGCAGCCTGTATCTGTAGCGGTAATGCTGCTGGTGGCGCTCTCGTTTATATTTGGCCCACTGCGTACCGTTACTATGGGCGCACGTATTATTATGGGTGTTGTAACGGGGATTGTGTTTCACTTAACTAATGAAATATTTGGCCCTGTAGTTATGGTTTACCAAATACCTGCCATTATAGGGGCGGTATTACCCAGTATTATATTTATAGGCTTTGCGACATATTTGATGAATAAACGGGTATAGAGTACCTATTCAAAGCATTAAAAAGGGTGACCAGTGGTCACCCTTTTCGCTTTTTAATTACCAGTTTTGAAAAGCTGGTATTAATCAAGCTCACTATAAATACGTCTGTTTTCTTCTTTAGTAAGTGCAATAACTTCTGTTTTAGATATGTAATCTTGCAGTGCTTTTTTGTTTTTAAAATCGACTAACACCACCAAATTACCTAAACCGAGTAAAGCGCTAACGCTGCGGATAATTGATTGCGGCCAGCTAATTAAATTACCCTCAAGAGTTTGTACTTTTAAACGCCATGCACGCATGCCAATGGTTTGCCCGCTTTTAGTCCAAAAGTAGCCAAAAAATACTAAGCTAACGATAATTAAAAGAGCGGTACGAATACCCGAAAGAAGAGTTGAATTTTGAATAAATGCAGATACATCCTCTGCGCCATTTAAGCTAATTACATCGAGAGAAATAAGCCCCTGTACTGCAAATAAATACAGCACTACAGTTAACATCGCAAACGCAATAATGGCTAACGTATCGTAGACCAACGACGCAAAACGGCGCCAAAAACCAGCACGTGGAAACTCACCCGACATAAATACACTCTCACTATTAATATGCGAGCTAGTTTAACAAAAAAGCTTACAAATACTAAGACATGTTAATGTTTAGAGAGAATTGATTTTATTGCTGTAAATTACTACCTACGGAGGGGAATGAAAAAGACCCTACTATTTACAGTAAGGCCTTTTAATTTATAGCGAGTTTAACCTAGCTTAATGGCAAGGTATTTTATGTCGTCACCACTTATTTGCGGTAAAAAATAAATATCGCCGTATTTAAAATACTGCTGCGAGTTAATTATTACGGCCTGTGCTGCCTGTGGCAATGAATCGTAAGTTTGGCCCAAGCTATAGTCATTCACATTACCCACTTTTACTGCCTGATTAAGGCGAGTTGATGGCTCATCAACAACCGTATAACCATCATTATCCGCAATGTAGTACACATTTTGATAAGTGTAGTAAGTCGTATTATGGTGTTTAAAATGCCTGTAATTTCTTGGAAGCGTATTTATACGCAGGCCTCTAGGTGGTTTAACAACATGGTAGCCTCTTTTAGCTTTACGGTAATAAAGGCCGTCGTTAAACGTAAACGAAATACCATTAAATCTGATTGATGCGCTATTGCGTGGTAAATGGTTTATAAATCGATTTTGTCTGTAAGCGACTGAATTGTGATGGCTTGTTAAGTAGTTATATTTTCGCTGGTTGTAGCGGTGTAGTTCACGCTTTTCCTGTTTGTACTTAGCAAGTTTACGTTTTTCTTGCTTACGGTCTTCTCGTTTTTCTTTTTTATGCTCAATACGCTGCTTTTTTTCATGGCGGCGTTCATCGCGTTTATATTCAACACGTTTGTCGTGATCGCGTTTAAAGCTTTTATCATTCTCTCGCTCGTTTTGTGCTCCAAGCGCAGAGCCTGATACTGCGCCAATGGCGAGCAGGGCAGGTAGTAAAAAAGTAAGTTTCATAGTATTGCCTCGTTTATGTTTTTACATAACTGGGTTCAATACTAGCGGCTCAAACTGAATGTTAACTGACATACAACAGCAAACGGAGTTATGCTTACAGCTTTTTACATTTTACTGACGGTTCTTGACATAATCTCTAGTTTTTGACGATTTTAGGAACGTTTTAATACACCAAAATGATTAGTGGTATCACAAAAAATGGATACGAAATAAGTAATTAAGCCTTCCTTGGCTTTGCTGGTTAATTACTTTTGATAAAAAGGATAATCGCTATAACCTACTTCAGTACCGCCATACATAGTGGCTGCATCAGCTTCGTTAAACGTCCAATTATTTGCTATACGCTCTGGTAAATCAGGGTTAGCTATAAATGGGCGACCAAATGCAAATAAGTCACCGTAACCTTCACCTAAAATACGCACTGCTTTTTCTACTGTGTATTTACCTGCATAAATAATGCGCCCTGAAAATTCAGCTCGGACTGCTTTATAAAATTCTTGTGGTAAATCGGGAGCGTTATCCCAATCAGCTTCCGCAATCGATAAGTAAGCAATACCTGCTTGCTCGAGCACTTTAACGGCCTGGATATAAGTGTGATGAGGGTTTGATTCAACAAGTCCTAAATACACTCGTGTTTCATCTGTGCTTTCAAATAAAGGAGCAAAGCGAACACCTAAACGATCAGAGCCTACAACGTCACTTACCGCTTCAACTATCTCTTTTAAAAAGCGCAGGCGATTACTAAGCGTTCCACCGTATTGATCGTCACGGTTATTAGTATGCTCAGAAATAAACTGATTAACTAAATAGCCGTTAGCACAATGAAGCTCCACACCATCAAAGCCAGCTTCTAGAGCATTGCGTGCAGCTTGCGCATACATGTTTACTAGCTCGCCAACCTCAGTAGTACTTAATGCACGAGGCTCACTTGGGTCAGCCAATGCGCCTTCACCAGGTGCGGTTTCAATAAATACTTTTACATTGTCAGCTGCAATGTCTGAAGGGCCAACCGGTTTACCTGAATTTGGTTGTAGTGTGGTGTGCGATACGCGCCCTACATGCCAAAGCTGAGCAAAAATAACGCCGCCTTTAGCGTGTACTGCATGTGTTACTTTTTTCCAGCCTTCAATTTGTGCTTGCGAGTGAATTCCAGGGGTCCAAGCGTAACCTTGTCCACGAGGTTCTATTTGTGTGCCTTCAGTAACCATAAAACCAGCCGATGCGCGCTGCGAGTAATACTCAGCCATTAATTCATTAGGGATATTGCCAGGCTGAGTGCTGCGAGAGCGAGTAAGAGGAGGCATCACAATACGGTTTTTAAGTGTAAAAGGGCCAAGCTCAATTGATGAGAATAAAGGGGCGGTGTTAATTAATTCTGATTTCATTTTAAATTCTCTTATAAAGCAAACAAAGGCTTAAATAGTGGTTAAGCGACATTGGCAGCATAGAGATTTAAAGATACAATTTGAAACAACACTTTTTTGTACAGCATACAATTATGAATGGTATTAGTCGGCTTGATATAAAGCAGTTAAGAGTACTCAGTAGCTTATTAGAACTGCAAAACCTTTCACAAGTAGCCAAAAAAATGGGGTTAACGCAACAAGCTATTAGTGAGCAACTACGAAAGCTACGAGATTTATTTGACGATCGTTTGTTTATTCGCCAAGGCAATAACATGGTTGCTACTCCTAAAGCGCAAGGGCTAAAGGCGCCTGTTAATCATATTTTAAAGCAATTAGAGTCGTTACTAGAGCCTGAGCAGTTTAGCCCGCAAACTTATAAAGGTGTGTTTACCATAAGCGCAACCGACTACGCCACGCAGGCTTTATTGCCGCAATTATTTAATATTACCCGCCGTGAAGCGCCAGGTTTAAAGCTGATAGTGCGCGACTTTGCGTCTGACAACGTTAATCAACTTATAACGGCAGGCGAGCTTGATTTACTGATAAGCTTTCCAGAGTTCATACCTGACAACTTAGCGTATGTCACTTTGCTAGAAGAGCAGCACTTGTGTATTACAGGCTGTAAAAATGAGTTTGAAGATGAGCCCTTAACACTGCCGGAAATTGCAGCGCACCCGCAGCTGGTGGTGTCGCCTTCACGCGCTAATTTACGCGGATCGCACGATCAATGGTTTGAAAGCCAAGGGCTAAAACGTAATATTGTTATGTCGGTACCGAGTTTTTCAGCGGTGCCCGACATTTTACATACTACTGATATGCTCGCGTTTTACCCTTCAAGATTATTACCAAACAGTAAAGTTAGACTGCTAGAAGTTGAGGCACTTCCACCTACTTTTAAAGTGATAGCAGCATGGCATCCACGTACTAATAACAGCCCAATTCATAAATGGTTGATAGAGCAATTACAAAACTTATAAAATCCGTAAAAATGCAACAAGATCTAAACGCTCTTGCTTGGTGAGTTTTAATGGTTTTAACAGTTTCGTCGTCTTAGGAAAGTGTGGATCGTTTAATTGGTTTTTCCTAGGCTTAGGTCTTGCTCCACCATGGTTATACATATTTACTATGCCTAGTAGATCATCAAAAAGTCCATTGTGCATCCAAGGAAATGTTTCAGTTAAACCAAGTAGAGAAGGGGTTCTAAATAACCCTATATCACTTGGATTATTTGTAAAATTAAACCGGCCTTTATCTTCAAAACTACGGCCGTAGTAATGAAGGCCAGTGCCATGAAATTGGTTGTCACTTAATAGCGCGCCATTGTGGCAAGTCATACACTTTGCTTTAGTTCTAAATAAATGTAATCCGTTTAATTCATTATCTGATAAACGTCTAAGCGCTTTTTTTGGATTACTCTGAACCTCATTAATAAATGATTTAAAGCGAGTATTAGGTGCAATGAGTGTTCGCTCAAATGCGACGAGGGCTTCTGCCATTTGTGCCATAGAAAGCGTGTCTGAATTAAAGGCACTTTTATTAAATGCCGTATAGCTTTTATCTTTATTGACCCGTATTAAGGCTTCTTGTGGATCTAAGTCCATTTCAATTGGATTGCTAATAGGCATAAGTGCTTGTTGCTCAGCTGTTTTAGCGCGACCATCCCAAAAAAAGCTTTGCCACTGATCTATACCAAAAATAGCAGGGGTATTGCGAGTGCCTATTTGCCCATCAATTCCCACTGCGGTTGTGCGGCCATCATGAAAGCCTTTGTCGCGCTCATGGCATGTTGCGCAGCTAACGGTATTATTACGCGAGAG
Organism: Pseudoalteromonas sp. NZS100; assembly: GCF_015864815.1. NCBI lineage: Bacteria > Pseudomonadati > Pseudomonadota > Gammaproteobacteria > Alteromonadales > Pseudoalteromonadaceae > Pseudoalteromonas > Pseudoalteromonas sp. NZS100. The sequence goes on along the minus strand of NZ_JADYWM010000011.1, from coordinate 104,017 downwards.
CTGCACATCATGAAAGAGCTTGTCACCTAAAGCAACATGCTCAGGTTTTGGCGAGGCTACAGGCAAAAGCGACATGGGCTCAACGCTTCTGCCATCACTGGTTTGAATAGCAGGCCAGTTTGCTTGGCCTTTGCTATACAGTGAGCGTAAATCGTGGCTACTTGTTGGTGTGGCGTTTAAGCTAAATGAGCACAGAAAAAAAATGCTTAATAACCTAATCATAGTTATAGCTAACTCCTAGCCAAAACATACGCCCAGGCTCAATACCCGATGCGCCTTCGTTTACTGTGTAAGTACGTGCATTCAGCAAGTTAGAAATATCTGCTCTTATTTCAACTGACTGGGTTTTTGTTAGGTTGTGGCTATAGCGCAGGCTAAGGCCTAGCATGGTTCTGGCGCGTATTTCTTGCTCTTCGTATACATCAACAAGTGTTGATTCTGCAGGACAATTTGCACAGCTCTGTTCAAGGCCTATGCTTTCGCTTGCGCCGGTGCTAACAGCACTGGTGTAGCTATCACTAAAGGTTACGTTAAGCCCTGTGCTTAATGAATTGCTCCAATCAACATTCCAACCTAGCGCACCGGTTATCGGAGTGCCAAAGTTTGTACGAATTTGATCAAGTTGTCCAAGCGTTACAAGCTCGCCGCTGCCACTTGCATTTACGTAGTAAACGAGTTCGTCAAGGGGGGTATTTTCAGCAGTGGCATTGTAGTCATCGTTAGAGACTTTGTTTTCAGCGTAGGAGGCGTTAGCCCATAATGAATGGCTACCAAACTGCGCGCTCCAGGAAATAGAATAGCGCTCTGAGCTACCATCACCTTCGTTGGTCATACGAATATATTTATAGCCATCGCTACCTGCTTCTTCATCGGTAACCTGAGAAAATTGCTGATGCTTTTTACGTTTTACATATTTAAGCGATACGTTACCTGCTTTTTCAAATGAATGTGCAATACCTAATGCGAGTTCATCATCGTACGGGGTGTTTACATCATCAAAGCGGTACTTAAACGCGCCAGTATAGTTAGAAGGTAGCCACCCTTGCAGGTAACCGTTTTCAATTGGGCGGTATTCTCGATATGAAAAACGCTGCTGCTCTTTGACTTTATAACCAATAATGGCAGAGTCGTAATAGCGGTTAACGCCTGCGCTAATAATAGTGCGGTTGTCGTTAAATACGTCGTAACCGAGCGATATACGTGGTGCGATATTATGATTAGCTAAAAAGTCATCATATTCGTAGCGCATACCTAAGTTTAGGTTTAGCTGTCCTAATGTGATGCTATCGGTTACATAAAACGAGGCACGATTAAGTGTTACGTTAATGTATTCGGCTGGGGTGACTAAACGGCCATTAAAATACTGCGCTGTAGCGGTTACATTATTTGTATAGGCAGTAATGTGCGCTTGATTATTAAAATCAATTTCGCCACCAAGTTGCGTTGCTAACTCATCAATAGAAATAGTGGTTTGAAGTGCTTGGCAATCAAGTGTGTAACCGCTGCAGTTAAGTGGCGTACTCGCGCTAGACCATATAATAGGGGAGTCGTAGCTGTAGCTATTTTGTATGCGTTCGCGTTCTACTTCTTGGCGAATAAGCTCTATACCGGCCTTAATATTATGCTCAGTTCCTGCAAATTCAAATGAATTGAAATTTAGCGTGTTTTTCCAGCTGGTGGTGTATTGGGTATTATCTAGGGCGCCATATCCCCCTTGGCGAGAGTAACGTGTTTGCGCATCGCCTTGGTCGGCGTATTGCCCCCAATCTTTCCCTTTGGCTTGTAGCCAGCTATAAAAGTGAGCTGGGCCTTCTCGGCTGCTGTCACTCATACTAAAATTAAGATTACTGTGCCACGATGCAAAGTCAAAATGCTCGGTTAATGCCGCAACGGCGCCAATAGCACCGCCTTCTAAATGAAAGTCACTGTCTTTGGCATCCGTTATAAAATTATCAACTTCGTATGGGGAGTACATTAGTGTTAAATCTAGTGCATCTACCCAGCCATTTCGGTAGCCATACTTCACAATCGCATTTATGTTTGTTCTGCTTTGGGTTTTTACTTCCCCTAGCGATAAATCGCTGATGTCGCTGGTTAAGTAATTAATGCTCATCATTAAGCCATGGCGCTTATTAATTTGTTTATTAGCACGCAGGTTATAGCTAATTTTTTCGTATTTAGGCTCTTCAAGCGTACTTTGGTCAACATTTTGCTGTGAACTGTCTTGATCAGCCTCTATAAAATGATAACTCCCCCAGCTACTTTGATTCCCCCGCACGCCAAAACTAAAGCTGTTGTTTGCAAATACGCTTTTGGTTTTACTATCAACAATGCCACCCGAAAAGCCACCAAACTCAGCCGGAATGTTATGGTCGTACACTGTGATTGATTCAACTACATCGGAGTTTACATTCATGCTTTGCACGCCGCCCGATACATCGTTTGATGAAGAGCTTAAGCGGCTGCTACTACCCGGGTCTATGCGGTTATTGTAGTTTAGTCCATCTAACGAAAAGCCAGTTTGCCATGGCTGCGCGCCTGAGATAGATATTTCTGGTGCGCTGATTTCTGCCAAACTACCAATAGAGTAAGCCTCGTTGCTTAGCTGTACACCAGGGAGCAATGCAATAAGCTCGTTTATATCGCCGTTGCCTTTAGGTGTGGCATTTATAAAGTCACGATTTAAGTAAGAGCGCCCAATAACTTCGGGTACTTCTATGCCTATGTACTGGCCTTTTACTTCAATGTGCTCAAGTGCTTCACAACGCTCTTTTTGCTCATTTTTAAGGTCGTTACATGGCTTTGTTTTTGGTTCTGTCTGCTGTTGCTGCTCTGCGGCGTATACACCCTGAGAAAGCAAAAGCAGACACGCGAGGGTAGTCGGTGTCTGCATTTATTACGGCTCTTAGTTAAATACCTAGTGGGGTAGTGTCTTCGCTATCAATGACGCCATCGTTATCGGCATCTTGGTCGGCAATTAATCCTGCTAAGGCTATGTCTTCATCGCTGGTGTTAGGTAAAAAGAAGTTAGGTAGGCCGTCGTGGTCGGTATCTACGCTTGCTATCGCTATGCCTCTAAAGTCATCGCGAGAGGCGACTAAGTTGGTCATGCCTATGTAAAGCTCAAGCTGATCGGCTTCGCCATTAATCCCGTTACTAATTAAGCTTTGTGCTTTGCTAATATCGTTAATTAACGTAAAACTGTTAACTAAGTCTTCCATGTTGTCGGCAATAATTGTATCGGCAAAGCCCAAAATAAGTGGCTCAAGCGTATTTAAAAGCGTGCTAGCTTGTGTTTTTGCATTACTATAATTTGCTGAGAAGTCGCTAATGTTCGCTGCGTTTGAACCCATACTTGAAAGCATAGAATAACGTAAAAATTCACCTGTTTGAGCTTCTTCTAAACCAATTACTTCAGCTTTAACAGCGGCTAAAATAGTTTCTAACTGATCGCTTGTTAACTCATTTAACACCGGTGTTATTTCTGTAATCGCATTATTTAAAGTGGTGCTTGCAAGCGATGCTTGGTTTGCATTAACTAAGTAACCTAAGGTTTCTAGGCGCGCTTCAAATCTGTCTTCGGTATCTTCATCTAGGGCAATATAGCTAAGTAGTTGATTGTGTACACCGGCTACTTGCTCCGCTAAGCCGCCTTTAATAAGCGATACTATTACTTGATTATGAGCTGTAATTGATGAGGTATTACTTAGCGTACGTATATCGCCTGCATTAAGCGTATTAAGCATGGTTAAGCATTTATTAGCGGCATTTGCTGTATCGCCACCGACTTGCGCAGTTAAATCAACTAACAATTTACAGCCCTTGGAACCGGTTAAAAGTGTGGTTGATGATTCTTTGCTTATGTAGTCATCCGAGGCTATAAAGTCGCCAGCATAGGTAAATACTTGCTGTGCTAGATCGTTTCTGCCAGCTTCACTTAAAATTAGGCCTGTGCCAGGGACGTTATCAAGCGATGTTAACGCTCTAAAAAATTCGTTGTAATCACCATTTTCTATAAAAAAGCTGCGAGCTTGAGCTGCGGCACTCGTTATATCTTCACCGGCAAGTAGGCGATTAGCTATATTAAAACCATACACTTGCTCTTGCGCGTTGTTTATATCGTTTTCGCTGTCTGATAGCGTTATTGCTGGGTTTTCGTCGCTTTGGTAAAGGCCTTCAATTAAGCCTGCTAAAAATTGAATAGGGTAAGTGTAGTTATCTAAAGTAGCGGCGCTATAAGGCGATGCAGAGTATGCGTAGTTACTATCAAAACCCGTTGAACCATACATGGCAAGTACTTGGTTGGTATAGTCTTTTGCCGCTTCAAATTCGCCAGCTCTATAAAGGTATTGCGCAGCCCATGCACCATGTAGCGTTTTGTATTGCTCGTATGGTTGGCCTTCGTATTCGCCGCTACGTACTAGCCTGTAACCTGTTTTTACTGCAAGTTGCGCGTAGTTATTAGCAAGCAATTTGGCTTGCGTTAAATCGCTTTCATCTAGGCTTTGCGCATAGCTTTGTAGGGCGTCATCTATTGATAAGCGTACGCCATTTAAAAAGTAGCCATAGCTTGAGGTGTATTCGTCTTCGCGTACTTGCTCTGCGTATAATGAAATTGTATTTAACAAATTACTTGCTTGCGAAACTTGATCAGCAGCTAAATAGCTTTTTACTAAAGAATAAAGCGCTGATGCGTCTGATGAGGCAATGTTATCAAAGCCTTTATCAGCTAAGTATTGGTTGTAGGCCGCCACCGCTTGGTCACGGTAATCGTTTGCTTGTTCTGTTTGGCCTATTTCGTCGAGTGCTTGTGCCACATCTTTTAGTGCCGAAGAACGCGCTGTTTGCTCGTTTATAAGCGCTAAATAGTCGTTAGCAGTATCTAAAAAACCTGCACGTGCATAGGCCGCAGCTTGGGTTGCGTATACCTCATATCGAGAAAGTTCATCGGCAATATTTGCGCTTAGCTCATCTGCTTGTTTTAAGTGCGACAGACTAGAGCTGTAGTAATAATTAAGTTTATCTTCGTTAGTTACATAAGAAGGGCTTAGTGAAATAATTGCAGTTAACGGCTCGCTTATTAGGCCATCTGTGTAGCTAATTTCAAATTGCTCATCAATGCTGCTTAGAGATTGAGCCTCATAGGTAAATTCACCCGTGGTGCTATTTATGCTCATTACGCCATTACTCGGTGGTGTTATTAAGCTAATAGTTACGGTGTCGCCATCTAAGTCTTGTGTAGTAATAACCCCTTGAGTGGTGGTTGAAGAGGTAACAAATACATTAGTAGTGATTAGCTGCGGGGCATCATTAACATTTTCTACGCTAAAACGAATCACTACATTTGCCGTTAAGCTGCCATCGCTTGCGCTAATGGTTGCTGTGTCTACTCCAAAATAATTACTAAATGGTGTGTAGGTAAATTCACCGTTTGCTTCAACTGCTATGATGCCATTGCTTGGTGCATTGGCAAGCGTATAGCTTAAGGCGTCATCGTCGGTGGCTGTTACTTGGCCTGAAAAAGTGGTGTCTTCGTTTACAGTAAAACTTAAATTAGGTTGAGAAAACTGTGGAGCAGTATTACCAGAGCCACCGCCACAACCTGCCAACGCAAGCGCGCATAATATTGGGGTAAATTTAATTAGCTTGTTCATTATTGTTAATATTAAAAGTTAATGATGTTGCGAATGATAACGCATATCAATTAGATTTTAAAGTGTGTAAAGTATTTGTCATATTAATAGTGAGTATCCACAAAGCACTTTTAAGGCAGCTAAAACACAAAACCCTGCTATTAACAGGGCTTTATTGTGAGTAAAAATGAGATTAGTAAAGAGGGGGATGGTTATTAGTTTAAGTCGCTAATAATAATCAGCGGAAAATTTTTAACTGAACGAGGTTGCCAATTATTATAGCTAATATTGCTAATTCCAAAATAGTTAAGCACCTTAGGTGAATACGTCCAGCCTCGCGCACGTTGCTTTATGGCGGCACTGCGTAAACTGGGTTTTAGCCCTACTGTGAGTAGGTCGTGATTTACATTTAGCTTTGTGTAAAAGGCTTTTTCGCGCAAGCTTGCTTTAGCAATTACCTCATCGTAATGGGCGCGTAATGTCTGCCACTTTTGGCTTTTTTGTGGCTCTTTTAAGTGCTTTACCATGGCATCAATATCACTATCTAACCACTTAGCTGAGGCTGCATCCCCATGCCAGCCAATAATCGTATTGGGCTCAATTGTAGTAGGGTGCCCAGCAAGCAACACATAATTAGCACACGACGAAAAGCAAAACTGCTTTATGTTTACTGTTAGCTTATGCGCCAAAATTAACTCGGCTAAGTCCATCCCTAAATCTATGTTTCCGCCGCCGCTGGTAATCGTAAATGTATTAATTGTAGGGTTAGTTTTTAAAAGCTCAGCCGCCGTATTGTTATTTTGTTTGTTGATTTGGCCACTGTATATAATGGTTTTATCACTTAAGGTTACTTGAGCCTGCAATAACGTGGGGAGTATTAAAAAAAGGGTAAAAATTAATTTATGCATATGAGTTTTAAGTGAGTATTTTTGCCAAAGGCTACGTAATTTGGCTAAATGAGGCAAATACTAATTTGTCTAAAGTAAGTTAACCCCTTTTAACCCATCCTTAACCCTTGCCCTAATACACTGTGTGTAATGATGTAAATTAGGCACAGTTAAATGGTTTATTTTAAAAAGCGCTCAACGGTTTTATTGCTTGCACTTAGCTGCACGCTTGCTGCGTGTAGTAGCCAGCCAAGCTATACAGGTAATAGCACCGAGCAATCGCTAAAGCAGCATGCAAATTGGCAGTACACGCAAAGTAACGCACAGCACGTAAATTACATTACCGATTTGGTGGATATTGAAGGGCTTGATTCGCTTATTGAGCAAGCTGTTACTAATAACCCATCGTTTAATCAAGTGCATGTTGCATTAAAATTAGCTTATGCGCAGCGTGATGTAACTGCTGCAAGTCAGTGGTTTAGTGTAGATGCAGGATTTGACGCGCAGCGCAGTGAAACCGAAGGCACGCAATATAGCTCATCAGTAGGTATAAGCTGGGAAGCCGATATATGGCAAAAAATTGCTGACAACGTAGCCGCGCAAGATATGACTATTGCCAGTAACCAAGCTACTTATCAAGGTGCTAAAGACACATTAGTAGCGAGTGTTATTCGTACTTATTTAAATATTATTTTGCAGCAAAATTTGCTCGATATAGAGCAGCAACGTTTAGTTGTTTTACAAAATAATGAGCAAAGTATTGTAGAGCGCTACCAATATGGATTAGGTGATTTAGAAGCGCTTGATACCGCCCGTACTAGCACGGCATCTACTCGCGCAACCATTGCCGATTATCAAGAACAAATAGCAAAAGCAAAGCGTGCTTTAATGCTAATTGTAGGCACTGATAAACTTCAAAACCTGCCAAATACATTAACTCTGCCAAGCGTTATTGAGCCATTAAGTACATTACCAGAGCAAGATTTAGCGCGCCGACCTGACTTACAAAGTGCCTATTACAACATTCAGGCAAAGCATTACTTGGTTGATGTATCGTACAAAGAATTACTGCCGAGTATTTCGCTTTCGGCATCACTGAGTGATTTAGCAAGCACGCCAAGCCAAGCATTATTAACCAGCCCAGTGTGGAGTTTATTAGGCAGTTTAAGTGCCCCTTTATTTGAAGGTGGAGCACTGCGTGCGCAAGTTGATATTGCAAAATTAAATGCCGAGCAAGCGTTTTGGCAGTACCAAGATACGCTGCTAAGTGCGGTAAACGAAGTTGAAAATGCACTCGGGCAGGAGCAATCATTAACCGAGCAACAACTGCAAATTAGCAATGCACTTACCAGCGCTCAACGCAGCTTTAGTAACTATCAAAGTAAGTATCAACAAGGTTTGGTTGATATTTTAGATTTGCTAACAGTGCAGCAAAAAGTATACGACCTGCAAGCCCAGCTTAGCCAAATAAACTACACCCTTTTAACTAACCGCATAGATTTAGGCCTCGCTTTGGGCCTTGGAGTATCGTCATGAAAATTTCGCCAACACCGGTTGTTGTAACGCTTGTTGCTATTGTTTGTATAGGGCTTGCTATTGTGTATAACGGTCAAAAAATGGCTGAACAAGCAAATAGCCCACAACCTGCCGCTATTAAAGCTATTGCCCCAAATGTATCGGTAATTAATGCAGCTCCGAGCACTTATCAGGCTTATGTTAGTGGGCATGGTGAAGTTAAAGCGCATTGGTCACTTAGCTTAAAAGCACAAGTTAAAGGCGAAGTAACCAGTATGAGCGAGCAATTTGCGACCGGTAATTTAATAACTAAAGGGCAGGTGTTTGCACAAATTGATGACACCGAATACTTACAAGCTCTAGCTAGCGCAAAAGCAACATTGGCTGATGCAAAACTAGCACTGCAAGAAGAACAAGATTTAGGTAATCAAGCAAAACGTGAATGGGATCGCTCAGGCGTTACGCAAGCGCCAAGCTCGCCGCTTGTATTTAGAACGCTGCAATTAGAAGCCGCGCAAGCTACGCTCGATAAAGCACAATATGCACTTAAAACCGCACAGCGTGATGTAAATAACACCCAGTTAAGTGCACCATTTGACGCTGTTATTTTATCGCGCGATATAGATTTAGGTACTTATGTGAGTATTGGCGATACGCTTGCCACGCTAAACAGCACTGACAAAGTAGAAATAACGGTACCGCTTTCATTAAGTCAGTGGCAAAACCTAGCAAATAATAAATCAGGCGAGGTTATTTTAACTGATGTAACCACTAATACTAAATGGAACGGTTATATTGCACGTTTTGAGCAACACCTTGATGACAGCTCGCGCCAACGCAGCGTAATTGTTGCCTTAGATAAACCGTTTGAGCAAACAACGCCGTTACTGCCTGGTACATTTTTAGCGGTAGAAATTGCCGGTAAGCAGTTAACTAACGTAATAAAACTGCCTGCTTCGGCGGTATCTCAAGATGGCTTAATTTGGTACGTAAATGATCAAAATAGCTTAGTAAGCACACACGCTAATAAAGTATTTGAGCGTGGGGATTACGTATATATTACGCCAGTAGATAGTGCTAAAAATCTAAAAGTGGTGGCGCGCCCACTTGTTAGTTACTTAAACGACATGAAAGTAAATCCAATAGTTGAGGAGATACAATAATGAGCCCTCATCAACCACCTCAAATACCCAGTAATAATAACCCGCTGCACGGTATTATTAATTGGTTTGCAAATAACTCTGTTGCCGCTAACTTATTGTTAGTTAGTGTGATTGTAATGGGTATTATGTCGCTTACGACTTTACGTAAAGAGGCTTTTCCGAGTTTAGAGCCAGATACTATTTCGGTATCGGTGGTTTACGACAGTGGCGATGCATTGCAAGCCGAAGAAGGAATAGCGTTAAAAATAGAAGAAGCGCTCGAAACCGTATCGGGTATTAAACGTATTACCTCTACATCCGATGCTAGCGGCAGCCATGTAAGCATTGAAAAAAGTACTGATTACTCACTCGATGAGTTACTTGTTGACGTTAAAAACCAAGTTGACGCTATTAATAACTTTCCGGCAGATGCTGAGCAACCTGTTATTGATAAAGCCCGTAGGCAAGATCATGCATTAACGCTGCAACTTTTCGGGGATGCCGATCGCCATACATTACAAAATCTGGGCGAAAAACTTAAAGCCGATTTATTAGCGCAATCAGGCATTAGCGACGTAGCGCAGTCGGGTGTGCTCGACCCGATGATGTCCATAGAAATCGACGAAGGTAAATTACAAGCGTATGGCTTAACTATTAGTGATGTAAGTGAGGTCATAAATAATGAGTCATCAAGCCCGCTTTCGACTAGTTTGCGCGATAGCAGCAAAATTATACGCTTAAAAGCCGCCGACCAAGCTTACTGGCAGCGCGACTTTGCCAATATTGTATTGTTGAGCACAGCATCAGGCACACAAATTAAGTTAGGCGATGTAGCAACAGTTACCGACTCATTTGCCGAAGATAGCAACTCATTAAGCCGTTATAACCAACAAAATGCCGTAGGCGTTGAAATTTTAATGGGCGATAACAGCGATATAACTACCATTGTTAAGCAAGCTAATAGCGTAATAGATAAATGGCACGAAAGCGGTTTATTACCTCAAAACGTAGAGCTTGAAAGCTGGCACGACAAAAGCACCATGATCACCGAGCGTTTATCGCTACTTACTAAAAACGCGGTGACCGGTATTATTATGGTGTTTGTAATACTTGCCATATTTTTAAATGTACGTGTAGCACTGTGGGTGGCTGGTGGCTTGCCGTTTGTATTTTTTGGCACGCTTTATTTTATGACCGATGGCTACACCGCATTGACCATAAACGAAATGACCACCTTTGGCTTTATTATGGCGCTGGGCATAGTGGTAGACGATGCCGTTGTTGTAGGCGAGAGTATTTACACCACACGTAAAAAACATGGCGATACATTAAATAATACAGTTTTAGGCACCATGAAGGTTGCTGTGCCAACAATATTTGGGGTGTTAACCACGGTGGCTGCGTTTGTAGCGCTTTCGAATGTGTCGGGCAACTTAGGTAAAATTTATTCTCAATTTGCCACTGTAGTGACCATTTGTTTACTGCTTTCAGTTGTTGAATCAAAACTTATTTTACCCTCGCATTTAGCCCACATTAGTACTAAACGCCAAGTTAAAAAAGGCTTAGCAGGTCTGTGGTCAAAAATACAACATGGTGCTGATAGCGGCTTAAGCTGGTTTAGTAAAAACATTTACTGCAAGGTTATTGAATTTTCACTGCGCTTTAGATACGCCGTAGTGGCTGCGTTTATCGCCTTTTTTATATTAGTTATTGGCATGCCGATGACAGGCACAGTTAAAGTTGGTTTTTTCCCAAGTATTGCAGGCGATACCGTAACAGCCGATTTGGTTATGCAAAACGACGCCGCTTATGGGCAAACAAACACAAACTTACTAACGCTTGAGCAAAGTGCATTACAAGCTGAGCAAAACTTAATGACTAAGTTGAACTCTGACAAAAGCGAAATAACCAGCCTACAAGTCATTAGTAGCAGCGACACCAGCGGTGAAGTAAGCGTTGAGCTATTAAACGAAGGCGCTTTTACAGCAAGCGAATTTGCTCAAGAGTGGCAGCGCGTAGCAGGTAGCCTTGAGGGCAGTAAAAAATTACAAATATTAGCCACGCGTAAAATGGTTGATAACTTTAAAGTTGAGCTTAAAGCGTGGGACGACGAAACCGTAATGGCGGCGGGCGCACTATTTAAGGAGCGCTTACAAAATACCGCAGGCGTTAAGGGAATAGACGACAACTTAAACCCAGGTCAGCCACAGCTTAAATTTACCCTAAATGCACAAGGTCGCGCGCTTGGCATGGATACAGCTAGTTTATCAAAGCAAGTACTGCAAGCCTTTGGTGGTGCAGTTGTACAGCGCTACCAACGTAATAAAGACGAAGTTAAAGTACGTGTACGCTACCCAGAAGATGCTCGTAAAACACCTGCCGATATAATGCAGTCGCGTATTCGCCTGCCCGATGGCACGGTTGTCCCTTTAGTAAACGTAGCCACAGTAAGTAGTGAATATCAGCAAGATGAAATAACCCGCATTGATGGACTACGTGCAATTTATTTAAGCGCCCAAGTGGATAAAAACGTGATTGCTCCAAACGAGTTAGTTACTAACTTAAAGCGCGACTTAATTCCTGAGTTAACACAGCAATTTCCTAACTTAAGTGTGTATTTTGCAGGAGAGGCAGAGCAACAAAGCGAAACCACCAGCTCAATGAGCACTATGTTTGTAGCGGCTTTATTAGTTATTTACGTGTTGCTGGCTATTCCGCTTAAATCGTACATTCAACCTATGTTGATTATGGTAGCAATTCCGTTTGGCATTGTGGGCGCTATTTTAGGACATTGGTGGAACGACTTAACCATTAGTATATTGTCGTTAAATGGTATTTTGGCGCTCAGTGGAGTAGTTGTAAACGACAGCTTATTACTTGTTTCACGCTTTAACGAACTAGTAAAAGAAGAGAGCATGAGCACGCACGATGCCATAGTTGAGTCGTGTACGAGCCGGTTACGTGCGGTATTACTTACCTCAATTACGACGTACGCAGGCTTAGTGCCGCTACTTAGCGAAACCTCAATGCAGGCACAGTTTTTAATTCCTGCTGCGGCATCACTTGGCTACGGTATTTTGTTTGCCACGGTTATTACCTTAATACTTATACCGGCATTATTGATGATTCAAACCGATGCTAAACGCGGTATTGATGCTGTGCTAATATCGCTAGGTGCTAAAAATAAAACGCAGGAAGTAGCCTCTTAATGATAAACGTACTACTGGTTGAAGACGACATAGATTTGGCAACCACCATTGTTGATTATCTCGAAATTGAGTCAATAGAGTGTGACCATGCAAGCAATGGCGTAATGGGTTTAAATTTAATAGAACGTAATCAATATCAAATGATTATATTAGATGTAAACATGCCCAAAATGGACGGTTTAACCATGTGTAAATCATTGCGTGAGCAAGGCATTGATATACCTGTATTAATGCTGACAGCGCGCGATAGCCTCGACAATAAGCTTGAGGGGTTTGCAGCCGGTAGTGACGACTATTTAGTAAAACCATTTGCGATGAAAGAGCTAGTAGCGCGGGTTCAAGTATTAGCAAAGCGTAAAAGTGGAGAGGTTAAGCGACTTACCTTTGCTAATTTAACACTTAATTTAACCGCGCATACAGCAACAGTGGCTGCGCACAGTTTAAAGTTATCACCCATTACTTTTAAGTTATTAGAAGTGCTTGTACGAGAGCAGCAAAAACCGGTAACCCGACAGGTAATTATGCAAGCAATATGGGGAGACGATCAGCCAGACAGCAATAGCTTAAAAGTGCATATTCATCATTTGCGTAAACAGCTAGAGCAAGCGCATTGCCAAGCCGTACTAGAAACAATACCCAGTGTAGGGTTTGCGCTAAAATTAAAAAATGGGACACAAGCATGAAAATTAGACCCAGCCTGAGGTTGTATTTTTTTGCCACCATGGTGCTTTTAAGTTCATTAATGGCAATTGGTTTTTCGTTTTTAAGTGTTAATTATTTTATTGATGGCTTAGACCGAGGGTTAAATGGCGTAATGCGTATCAGCATACGCAACAAGGGCAAGTGCGAATTACTCAGCAGGGTAGCCGTGTAATTATAGTAAATAGCAGCGAACAAACTGATACGCCACACGCCACCAATAACACAAACAAGCCCGCTAATATTGGCTACGGTTTAGGGTTGGAGTTAAGCGAAAAAATAATAAAACGACACGGTTGGGTATACGAAGTAAACGACATGCCTGGGCGTTATGAAGTGGTGGTTGATTTTAGCTAATACGCTTTTTTATGATTAATGATGGGGCGTATTACTTATAATATCAATCCGCAATAATACTTAATCATTTTGAGGGGCTAAACGTGTCGCTCTCAGCGTTAAAAATTTCTCATTTACAACTGCATGGATGCAGAAGGTAGGCAATGCAGGAGCAATTGCCGAGAACAACTAAATAGCGAATTTTTTGCCTAGCTATCAACACGTTTTTCCATCCTCAAAATAGATCACTTAATTAAGCCGATTGGTATAAATGATTACTCGGGGGCAGCTTGCTTGGTTTTTCTAAACATAAACTCAAGCGGAATATGTAAGCGTTTTGCCCATGCGTTTTCGGTGTGATCTTCCCCCGGGAAGTATTGGCTTTGCCAAAGTTTTGCTGGGTATTTTTGCGCCATAAATAAATCATCAATTTGCGCTTGTAACTTAGGGTACATGGCATCTAAGGTGCTATCGCCATAATCAAAATACACTTTTTGGTTACTTAGCTTTGTGATGTTGTTGGCAATGTAGTTTTTAAACTGGGCAAATACTTCGTTATCGTGGCTAAAAATACCTGGCCAGTGGGTCGACATACAAATAGCGCCGGCAAATTCGTTAGGGTAATTAAGTAGTGTGTACCACGATATTAGCCCACCCATGCTAGAGCCACCAATATAGCGGTGCTGCGCGCCTTTGTTTACGTTGTAGTTAGACTCAATATAAGGAATAACTTCTTTAACTAAAAAGCGTGAGTAGTTATCTGAGTAAACCTTAGAGGCAAATAATTTATGGCCTGGGTATTTTTCTAACTGGTAAAGGGCGTTTTGCTTTTGCTTGCTTAAGGCCTCAAACGGTTGTTGTGGGTAGTATTCGCTGTGGCGGTTTTCTACGGCGTTTGGAATGCCTACCACAATAAATGGGCGTACTTTGCCTTGCTCTATTAATGTGCCGGCTACTTCATCTACGCGCCATTCTTGCTTGTTCCATGTGCTATTTGCATCAAACAACATGCGGCCATCTTGCATGTAGAGCACGTCGTAGGTGGTGTTTTTGTTGTAACCTGGCGGTAGCCAAACATTTAAAAAGCGGTTTTTTACAAACTGTGATTCTATATTGTCGATTACCTCAATTTGGCCTTTACTTACTTGCACGGTGGCCGTGTTTGCATAGCTGGTATGTACTACAAATATTAATAAGCTAAACAGTAAAGCAACTAATTTCATGGTGGCGCCTTAGCATACAAAAAGTGCACTATCACAAGCTTGCACTGTTAATTCAATGTGAATACGTATGCATTTGTATTCAAGCAACAAATGCACACGCATACAATTTATAAATCGCTGCGCCAGCCCATGCCGGATTCTTCCATGAGGCGCTCGTATACCCCTTCAATATTAAGTGGCAGCCAGGCTTGGTATTGCTTTAAATCTGAAAATTCATCGAGCTTAACGTTTTGTTTTATTTGCTCTAGGCTTTGCCCTGCAAGCGCAGCCTTGGTTACTTGGCTGTAAAGCTGCTCTAAATAACTTAAGTAACGCGCTACATCAGCCTTGCTGCCAATATCGGCATGACCACCTACAAAAGTATCAAAGTCATATTTGAGTACCGTTTGAGTTGAGTTAATCATGCCTTGAATATCGTAACTCCACAGTTTTTGCCACGGCATTCTGCCAATAACAATCCAATCAACTACAAATAACGTTTTTTGCTTTTCGAATAATATACTAACCGAACCACGACCATCGTTTGGACCATGGTAGTTAAGCTTTACTGTAGAATCACCAAGGGTAAGTAGTAGCTCGTTATCAAAAGTAAGGCTGGGCGTTACTGTTTTCATTTGTGTGTTTTTAATATCTTGCGCAGCGAGTTTATGCGCTACAAACGTGGTGTGCGGGTTTTTAAATACCTCGGCGCCGTAAATATGATCGCTGTGATTATGGCTATAAATTACATATTTCACCGGTACGTTATAGCGGGTTTTAATTTGCTCGTTTAACCAGGTGGCGGCTTTTTTATTAAGCGGGTCGGTAACAATTGCGCCCTCAGAAGTGATTAAAAATACTGAGCGGTGTCTGTCGTCTATAAAGCGGTGTAAGCCGTCCCCTAAGTCTTCTATTTCATAGGCTTGTGTGGCAAAGCCTATAAACAATAGGGCTGTGGTTAATAGTTTTTGTAGCAAGCGGGGCATACACCATTCCTTTTTTAAATTGATTAAATTAATAACGCTACTAAAAGAAGAAAGCATTAAGCCGTAAAAAATTTCAGCTGTTGGTTAAATTAAAGCTTAAGCTTAAGCTTAAGTAAAAGGATCAAATATAAGGATGAAATAAAAAGCCATTATAAAAATGGCTTTAGATAGGTTGGTTGGGTTTATCTTTGTGTTAGTTGTTGGTTTATTTCTTCAAAGATACTGGCATCGTCTATGGTTGAAGGTATTTGTAGCTCTTCTCCATCAACCAGTTGGCGCAAATTTTTACGCAGTATTTTACCCGAGCGTGTTTTAGGTAACCTATCTACGCTAACTATATTTTTAAGGCACGCAATAGCGCCAATCTGATTACGAACACTTAAAACAAGCGCTTGTTCTACGTCGGTACTTGAGCCCATAAAATCATTTTTAAGCACGATCATTCCCATAGGGAGTTGCCCTTTTAGAGGATCGTTCACACCAAAAACAGCGCATTCGGCAACAGCAGGGTGCGCGGCTACTATCTCTTCCATTTCGCCGGTAGAAAGCCTATGTCCTGCTACATTTATAACGTCGTCGGTTCTGCCCATAATAAATAGGTAGCCGTCTTCATCAATATAACCACCATCGCCAGATAAATAATAACCTTCATATTCATTTAGGTAGCTTGCTTTAAAGCGCGGGGTATCTTGCCAAATAGTTGGTAGGCAACCCGGTGGAAGTGGCAGTTTAATTACCACGGCGCCTTGCTCGTTAGCTGCGCATTCATTGCCATTCATATCTAATATTCTCACGTCAAAACCTGGAGTTGGCACGGTAGAGCTGCCAGGTTTTGTTGCTAAGTACTCAAGCCCTACAGGGTTACAAGCAATAGCCCAGCCGGTTTCTGTTTGCCACCAATGATCGAGCACTGGCAGTTTGGTTTTTTCTTTAAGCCACTCGTAAGTGGGAGGGTCTAATCGCTCGCCAGCTAAAAGTAAACGTTTTAAGCTTGAGGTATCGTATTGATTAAAACCATCAGCATTGGGATCCTCTTTTTTAATTGCTCTAAATGCGGTGGGGGCACTAAATAATGCATTTACTTTATACTCTTCAACCACGCGCCAAAATGCACTAGCATCGGGCGTTTTAACGGGTTTACCTTCATATAATACGGTCGCGCAGCGATACATTAGCGGTGCGTAAACTATATAAGAGTGCCCAACTACCCAGCCAATGTCAGACGCTGCCCAAAATACGTCGCCGGGCTTCATACCATAAACGGTTGCCATGCTGTATTGCATTGCCACTGCGTGACCGCCATTTTCGCGTACTACGCCTTTGGGTGTGCCTGTCGTGCCTGAGGTATATAAAATATAAAGCGGATCGCTACCATTTACAGGCACCGGATCTGCGCTTGCAGCCGTTTGCATTGCCTGAGTCCAATCTATGTCTCGTTTAGGCTTAAGAGTGGCGGTAACTTGTGGGCGCTGATAAATAACGCAGTGTTCTACTTTGTGCGCAGCTAAGTCTATTGCGTTATCAATAAGTGGTTTGTATTCAATAACGCTATTTACTTCAACACCGCATGACGCGCTAAGTATAAGTTTGGGCTTGGCATCATCAATGCGTACAGCTAATTCGTGTGCAGCAAACCCACCAAATACCACCGAATGAATAGCACCAAGACGAGCGCACGCCAACATACCAATAACAGCTTGTGGGATCATTGGCATATAAATAACAACGCGGTCGCCTTTTATAACACCTAACGATTGTATTACGCCTGCAAATTTAGCAACTTCTTGTTGTAGTTGTGAGTAGCTATAAGTTTGCTTTGTATTAGTGACTGGAGAGTCGTAAATCAGTGCAGTTTGCTCGCCAAATCCGGCAATAACGTGCTGGTCTAGCGCTAAAAAACTAGTGTTTAATTGCCCGTCACTAAACCAATGATAAAGCCCATCGTCGTCTTGTGTGTATGCTTTTGTGGGGGTTTTATACCATGGAATATTTTTACTTTGTTCGAGCCAAAATTGGGCTGGGTTTTGCTTAAAGGCATTATATTGCTGTTTATATTTGCCTGACATGTAAGGCTCCTAAAGCTAAATTTGTGTGTGAGAGACCTTACAAAATGTAGGCTTTTTTTAGCAAGCAAGCTATTCGACCTTGGTCGGTTAAAAGTTAATCAACACATTGGTTTTAAAAATACAAAATTGACAATACAAAGCGTGTGGTTCAGCATGGCAGGCAGTAAAAATAAGAGAAAATACGATATGAGTAACGTAGTAAGAGTTGGTGTGGCGGTTATCATAAAGCATCAAAACACAATTTTACTAGGTGAGCGCATTGGCGCGCATGGTGCTAATACATGGGCAACACCTGGTGGACATTTAGAGTTTGGTGAAAGTGTTGAGCAATGTGCAATACGAGAAGTGTTTGAAGAAACAGGTTTAAAGGTAAGTAAAATTACTAAGCTTGATTTTACCAATGATATTTTTACAGCAGAGAACAAGCACTATATTACGCTGTATGTAAAAGCTGATTTTGAAGGAGGAGAGCCTGAGCTTAAAGAGCCTAATAAATGTTTAAAGTGGCGCTGGTGCGATATTAATAATCTACCAACGCCACTGTTTACATCACTAAAAAATTACTTATCTGAGGCTGTACTAGCCTAGTTATTTTGTTGGCGGTGTCGCTGGACTTAACTCTAGTTTACTAAAGCTTACTTGAGCGTAATCGCCATTTTGTTTATCTGTAGTCCAATCGCCAGTACCTAAACAACCTGGGTACCAAATACCTTTCGCGCTTTTAGTACTACATTGGTTATAAGCGCCAGCTTTAAAGTAATGCCAATCTGCAGCGTAACCATGTGGATGGTCTTTTTCGTCCACTTTGCCATAAGCATCTACGTTATTACCTAAGTTAATAGAGTAGTTAACGTCTTCTTTGCCTTGTGCGCTAAATGTAAGGTGCATAACATTTTTATACACATTGACCGTGTAGCTAAATTCTTCACCTAGTGCAATACCGGCACTGCCAGGCTCGTTAGGGTTTTCCCATGTATTACCCCAAACAGGGTAAGTAATATCTGTACGGTCAGGATTGGTTTTAGGTAAGTTACGTTCGTAGTTCCAAAAAACTGAGCCTGTTTTATGCCCTGGCCATTTTTTGTAATATATTTTAAGTGGCTCATTGCCCCAGCCATAACCAAGCTTGGTATCAATAAGTGCCTGATCTTTACCTGCGTGAATTTGCCCTACAACAACCGAGTAAGCCGCTTTTTTATCAGGATCAGTCGCACGTAGCGCAACGTGATCTACTTTTAACGTTGCTTCCATTTTTCCACCAACAGAACCAAATCGGTCAGATAGCGGGTGAACAGCTAAAGCAAAGTTGTTTTTAGAGTGTTTAGTTTTAATTTTAGTATTTGATCCACGGATCATTTGTCTAAGTTCACTACGGGTATTAGTAGAGTTAGCACTTGTAAGCGCTTTATTAGGCGAGGTGAATACCATGTAGCCTTTATCATCAAGATAGAAAAAATCAGGGTGTGCGTAAGTCTGAATTTCTTCTACATCTATTTCATCAATTTTACCGTCGTTGTTTAAATCAACTGGTACATTTATTTTCCAGTGTGATAAATCAAACTTTGTTGCTGGTACCGGCGCATCGCTTTGCTGATTAGTGCTTTGGGTACTTGAACAAGCCGTAAAAAGTAGAGGTGTGATAACTGCCAAAGCAGTAAGTTTAAATGTGGATGTATTTTTTATCATTATTGTCTCTGTGTGATGAAGTAAAAATTGTGCGGTACAGGCGTCGCTCAACCTCAATCTAACATACCAATTTAGCAATTAAAACTTACCAATTAGTAAAATTAAATATTTTTTAAATGATTTTTTGTTATACCAATTTGGTTTGGGTGTTTTTTAACGGCTTTTATGGAAGTGTTTGCGGTATGTATTTTTATGTGTTTGGCTATTCATTTAGTGATGTATAACGTAGATTTTGGCGCTAAGGTGTAGTCTATTTTTTGGGGGGAGGAGACTTTTAATTTTGTAGTTTGCTTTGCCGCGTTTAGCAAATAACTAAATAACCACTGCCAATAACTAATGTTGGGCTTTAACTATGGTTAGTGCTGCAAGTTAGTCGTGTTTGGTAATGAAAGTTGCCACTTGTTTAAAATGGCATGGTATTCACCATTTTCTTTAATACTACTTAATGCGTCAGAGAGTGCTTTAGCTGTTTTAGGATTAAGTTGATTACTTGCTGCAAAATTAAGTGAAGAGGGAAGATCGCTTAAATGAATTCGTTTTGTTATTAGGCTAGAATCGAGTCCTAGGCTTTTTAGCTCGTTATTAAGTGTAAGTGTATTAGTTACTACAAAGTCGATCCGGTTTTTATAAAGCATTTGCCAAAGTTGATTATAGTAACTGACCAGTATTAAATTGTTATTTTCGGTAAAGCCTTTTTTCTTTAAGTAGGCTTCGCTCAGGTAGCCACGAATGGTTGCTACTTTATACTCTTTAGCAAAATTTAAGTGAACAACTTCATCTACATGGCTTTTTAAGCTAATTAAATAAGCATCTGCAAAATACACTTCGCCTAACCACGTATATTTATTAATCCGCTCTGGGGTTTTTAATAAAGACAACATTATGGCGTTGGTATTTGTTTTATGCTCCTTAAAAACGCGGGCCATAGGCATTATTTCAAAATTAGCGGTTAAGTTTGTTTGCTTCACAATTGCTTTGGCAATGTCGACTAAAGCGCCGCTTACTTCACCTTGCTGATTTTTAAAGTGATAAGGAGGAAGGTCTTCAGCTATAAAAGTAACCGAATCGGCGTTACACAGGGGGCTATATAAAATAAATACAAAAGCACTTAATAAAACACGCAAAAACATAAAAAATCTTTTAAAGCAATAATACACCTAGTGTAGAGAGTATTAACTAAAACATATATATATTATGTTTATATAACGTAAATAATTTGCATTTACTTGGCTGTGCTTGCTGTTTTGTATTTTATAAATTGTAATGGCGAGCATTTATGCCAGCGTAAAAAAGCTCGATTAAAAGAGCTTTGATCTTTAAATCCTAAAATATTAGATAAATCAGCAAGTGGCATGCTGGCTATTAATGTATCTGCACGTTTTTTTCGTTCTTTTTCAAGTAGCTGAGCAAAGGTTAAGTTTTGTTGTTTTAAGCGTCGTTGTAGCGTTCGGGGTGTTAAATTAAGCGCATCAGCTATGCCTATTAGGTTGCAGTTTTGCAAGGTAGTTTTAGCTGTAAGTAACTGATTAACTTTATCGTCAATACACTGCTGGCTTTTAAAGTTAGAGAGTTGCTGCTCTGACAATTGCTTAAAAGTAGAATTAATAATGGCGTTATCGGTTTTAAAGTGCAGCGTTAAATAATGGCTCGGAAAGCTAATTTGATTATATTCAGCACTGCTTTTTACAGGGCATTTAAACCATGATTCAAGGGCGCGCCTTTGCGATGGCAACCAATTATAAGTGAAACTAATACTACTTGGCGAAAGGGTTAAATTTATTAACTGGCGAATTACACTTACCCACGCGGTCATGTTTCGCAAAACAACATGCTCATTACAACTTTGATGAGCAATCCAACGAATAGTTGCTGTATCAGTATTTATTTCAAACTTGGCTTTACCAATATCAGCCACCAAGCTGTCGTAGCTTAACAATGCTTTAATGGCACTGCTTAAGTTGTCGCTCGATTCAATTAAGTAACCTAAAACGCCGTAGTCAGCAGTGCGAATTTGCTGACCTAGGGTAAAACCAAAAAGAGGATCGTTAAGTGTTTTTTTGCCATAAACTAATAAAGCATTATAACTATTTAAACTAATACGCGGCGCTAATTGATGGGTACGCTGATTACTAAATTCGTCAAAGCTAATAGCGTGCAAAGCCGTTTTAGTACTAATGCCTTGCGCTTGTAAGTAATCAAGAATACTTGAAAAGTAATGATCAGCCAATGTGTGCATTTGTCATCTAAAGCTAAAAAATAGTCGTGTATTAGCAAGTTTGCCACGTTAAATTTTTATATGCTAGTTGAATGCCTAATAACCTCTTGCTGTAAAAATGATACTCATAACAATAAAACAAACGCTTAATGCACAGCCAAAGCAAATAATAAGCACACTGCTTGAGCATGAACAGTTGCATCGATTTTTTAATGCCAAATTTACGCTGTTACAAGCACAAGACGAAGGGCAAATAAAAGGCGGAAAAGGATCTGTTAGGCAAGTAAAAATAGGTAAAATAACTTTTTCAGAGCAAATAATCAGTGCCGATCAAAATCATATTTGTTACCAGATAGTAGGCGATAAGCCAGTTGCTAATCATCGAGGCGATATATACCTCACTGCAAATAAAGACATCAATACTTTAGTTACCGAACTTAACTATTGCATACGTTGCTCGGCACCGTGGTGGATACCAAATGCATTACTTAAATATGTTATTACAAAAGATATAACCCAAGCGTTAAACAATTTAAATAATTATTTTTTGGCGGGTAAAGTATGAACTCAGAAATTATTTTGCTCGCTCTTAGCCCAATATTTTTGATATTTGTTTGCTGTGAGTTTATTAAGTTTAAGCGCTATTACGACATAAAAGATAGCCTAGTAAATACAGCGTTAGCGCTATTGCACCAAGCCGCAGATGCTATTGCGTTACTGCTGTTGATGCCTTTATTTAATTGGTTGTATGACTATAGATTGTTTGATATTGAAGTGAGTGTGTTAAGTATTGCATTTGCATTTTTACTGCAAGATTTTTTGTATTATTGGTTTCATAAAGCATCGCATCATGTTCATTGGCTGTGGGCCGCGCATGTGGTTCACCACAGCTCAACTAAAATGAATTTCACCACCGCATTTAGGCAAAGCTTAATGTACCCCGTAGCCGGTATGTGGGTGTTTTGGCTACCTATGATTTTAATTGGATTTGAACCGCTAACAGTATTTAGCGTGGTTGCATTAAATTTAGCGTATCAATTTTTTGTACATACTCAAATAGTGGGTAAGTTAGGCTGGTTTGAAAAAGTATTTAACACGCCTTCTCACCACCGAGTTCATCACGCAATAAATGCAGGCTACCTTGATAAAAACTTTGCAGGTGTACTTATTATTTGGGATAAGTTATTTGGCACCTTTGTAGAAGAAGATAAATCAAAGCCTTGTAAATACGGCATTATAGGGCAGCTTAATAGCAATAACCCAGTCGTTATTACGTTTCATCAGTGGGAGCATTTATTGAAAAGTGTTTATAAGGCATCAGGAATAAAAGCTAAATGTAGAGTGCTATTTGGCTACCCTACAAGTAGCATTAAACGTAAGTAAGTTATTGTGGTTTTTTACTTCTTGGGGCACCTAATAAAATGCAAGTATGGCAAATGCAGACAGATAAAAATGCACTAATACCCAATGCACCGCCATAGCCGTCAAGTTTTGGTACAAGAAATTCAAATAATATTGAAAACAAAACAGATGAGCTTGCTACGGTATAAATACCAAAACGATGCGGGGCGCTCATGCCAATAAATGTACCGCCAAAAAATATAATCGCGTATAAATCGGGGTTTAAATTCAATGCGCTAAAAATTAAGTAAGCAATAATAGAAAGTGAAGAGGATGCTCTTATACCATCAAAGCGACTATGTTTAGCTAAGTAAAACGTTAAAAAAGCACCAAGCAGTACAAGTAATGGGTATTCAATACTCATAGTACGATTCCTTTAGCTAATACAAAAAGTGCCACGCTTGCAAAAGCGACACTGCCAAGTTTGCCACCAAAGCCTGTAAACATATTCATAGTAAGCACATACAAACTTGAGCCAATAAGCGAAATAATAGCAATTTCCCAGTAACTGGTAATTAAATGGGTTGAGCACATACCGGCAAAGCTACCAGCATAAATTGCAGCATAAGGATGGTTTTTATAACGCGCAGGAAAAGGAATAAAAGAGCCAATAAGCCCCGTTAGCGCGGCAGAAATTACTAAAGGCAGTGCAAAAGTAGTGTGCATAGCAAAGCAAGCTACAAAGCCTAAAAAGAAAGTAATGAATTTTAAAAGTAAGAATTTAATCATAGCGGCGCATTTTAAACTAATCCTTTTGCGCTTTCTAATACTCTCTAACACATAAATGTTATAAGTAATTACACATTTAAAAAGCGTGTTTTTTAAACGACTTTTAGGGATTAAATATGCTTAATAGCTTTGCTGTTAATGTTCTATAAATCACAAATTATGTATAATGGCGATAATTTAATGTATTAAAGTGTTAACCAAGGGTTATTTATGTCTAACTGTTTGCATCTGGCTATTCCGGCTGGCGATTTAAAAGTGGCTAAAGCGTTTTATTGTGACGTACTAGGCTGTAAAACGGGTAATAGTGAAGAAGGTCGCTGGGTAGATATAGATTTTTGGGGCAATGAACTTACTTTACACCAAAGCGTTGAGCGCTTACCAACAGTTCGCCATGATGTTGATATGGGAGCCGTAGCAGTACCTCACTTTGGTATTCACTTATCTGAAGATGAGTTTAACGGGTTAAAAAAGCGTATTGAAGATGTGGGTATTGAATACTTAGATAAACCATACCGCCGTTTTATTGGTGATGAGTTTGAGCAAGAAACGTTTTTTATTGAAGATCCAAATGGCAATGTGCTTGAAATGAAAACCATGGTAAACCCAGAGGTTTTATTTAAAAAAGTATAGTTTTTCACTCGTGCTATTTAAAGCCACTTTTATAGTGGCTTTTTTGTGGGCTAGCTATGTAGCTGAGTTAATACTTCGCTAGGTGTTTTATTAAAGTGGCGTTTAAATTCGCGGCTAAATTGCGATGGGCTGGTATAGCCAACCTTTAATGCAGCTTCGTTGGCTTTACTTCCACTAGTGGTTATAAGCTCTTTAGCCTTAGCTAAGCGTACTTTTTTTAAATACTGTAGAGGGGATTCAAACGTAACTTGCCTAAAAGCACGATGAAACGACGATACGCTCATGTTTACATCTTCAGCTAACCCTTCAACCGTAATTTGATTGGCATAACTACTGTGCATAGTTGAGAGCGTACGGGCGATACGTGCATAATGCCCATCATGCATAGCAAGCCCTATTAAAGTATGTCCTTGTGGACCACAAAGTACGCGATATACCAATTCTTTTACTATATCTTCGCCAAAAATATCAGCCTCAATGGGGTCATTTAAAACAGTTAATAACCGATGAGTAACGAGCTCCATTGCTGTATCTAAAGTTGCCGACTGTACTGCGCCAATTTGTGCTGAAGACGATGACGCTGAAAGAGGCTTATGCTGCATTATTTGATTAACGAGTTTGTGTAGCATTGCAGGGTTTATATCTATGGCAATGCCCATAACGGGTAAGTCGTTATCAGTAAATGCTTCACACTCTAATGGGACCGGTACGCCAAGGACTAAGTAGTCGCCTGCGCCGTATTTTATTTGATGTTCAGGAAAGTGAATTATTTTATGACCTTGCCCAACAATAATAATACCTGAGTTATATATAAGCGGCTGGCGCGGCGAGCTTTTAGTTGCTCGATGAAAATACACGCCTGGAATGATAGTTTCCATGGTGCCTTCAAAGCTGAGTAATTGATTATGCTCGGCGTATTGTTGCAACATATTGGCTATGGTGGGCATAAAAGGCATCTTTAATTGAGTGTATTTTGCGTAAAATAACAATGTTGGTAGTTTTAGGCAAGCTTTTGCGAGTTATTGGGCTTTTTTTATGTTTGTTTTGCTACTAATATGCACTCATTGGAATTTAGCTTAGCTAGTAACTAAGCATTCTATTTAGTATTTAACCGTCACCTAGGAGCAAAATAATGAAATTTAGCTACGTAAATCCAACTCTTATTCAATTCGGTCAGCAACAAATTGCGGCACTATCTGATTTGATCGCAAAAGATCAAAAAGTACTTGTAGTGTACGGCGGCGGTTCAATTAAAAAGAACGGCGTGTACGACCAAGTTGCAGCAGCACTTGAAGGCTTTGACTGGGTTGAGTTTTCGGGCGTTGGCGCTAACCCAACAATTGAAGTGCTAGACCAAGCAGTAAAAATTTGTAAAGAACAAGATATCGACTTCGTATTAGGCGTAGGCGGCGGTTCAGTGATCGACGGCGTTAAATACATTGCCGCATCAGCCGTTTATGATGGCGAAGGTTGGGATATTCCTACTGGTAAGCATACTATTACTAGTGCATTACCAATCGGTGCAATATTAACATTGCCTGCAACGGGTTCTGAATCTAACCAAAACTCAGTTGTGAGCAAAGAAGCAACGAAGCAAAAACTACCGTTTGCATCACCAGAAGTACTTCCTAAATTTGCGATTATGGACCCTGATGTAATGAAAACATTACCGCAGCGCCAACTTGTGAATGGTTTAGTAGATGCATGGGTTCACACCTGTGAGCAGTACCTAACATTCCCTGAAACAGCATTAGTTCAAGAAGGTTACGCTGAAGCACTTTTAAGAACGCTTAAAACTTTAGGCAATAACTTTGAAAACCAAGATGACGCATGGCGTGCAAACCTTATGTGGGCTGCTAACCAAGCGCTTAATGGTTTAATTGGTTCTGGTGTATCGCAAGATTGGGCAACACACATGATTGGTCACGAGCTTACAGCGGCTTACGGTGTTGATCATGCACGTTCACTTGCTATTGTTCAGCCTTCTTTATTACGTAACCAATTTGCAGTTAAAAAAGCAAAGCTTGAGCAAATGGGTAAAAACGTATTTGGTCTTGAGCAATCTGAAGACTTAGCAGAGAAAACAATTGCAGCAATTGAAGCGTTTTACCACAGCCTTGACGTAGCGACCCAGCTTACTGAACATGGCGATGATAAAGCCGCTGCTATTGACAATATTATTGGCAAACTTGATGCTCACGGCATGGTTGCTCTTGGTGAAAACCAAGCTATTACGCTTAAAGAAAGCCGCGAAATTTTAGAGCAAGCGGTTGCTTAATTTTCAAAGCTAAGCGCTTACTTAAATATACTAAGTAATACGTTAATAAAAAACCGTCAACCTTTGGGTTGGCGGTTTTTTTATGGATTATTATAAATACTGCGTTGCTAATTAACCAATAAATTTCGTATTAATGTTTTTTAATGATGATAGTAAACTGTGCTCAACGGTTAGGAAAAACCTAACGATTAAATAAATTTAAACAGGACTAAAACTCATGAAATTACTAAACACATTACTTAGCTCAAAAGCAGGCGTAGCAGCATTAATTTTACGAGTACCAGTTGGCCTTATTTTAGCGGCGCATGGTGCACAAAAGCTATTTGCTTGGTTTGGCGGTTACGGGCTTGAAGGTACAGGCCAATGGATGGCGAGTATTGGTTTAGAGCCTGGCTATTGGTTAGCAATGATGGCAGGTAGCGCTGAGTTTTTTGGTGGCATTGCATTAGCAATTGGTTTGTTAACTCGCCCAGCTGCTGTAGTTGCCGGCTTTACTATGCTGATTGCTATTTTTAGCGTACATATTAGTAATGGCTTATTTATGGCAAACAATGGCTATGAATACGCATTAACTTTACTAGTAGTAACTGTAGTTTTAGCAATTCAAGGAGCGGGAAGCTTTTCTCTTGATAACGTATTAGCTAAAAAGCTCGCTAATAAATAGAGTGTGTTAATTAAAAAATAGCGGCCAATTTGGCCGCTATTTTTGTTTAAATTATTCAGCAGATAATGTTAAAGAATAACTGTACTGCTTTTGCTCAAGTAAATATTCTTTATGGGTACTTGGGCTCCATGAATCATCGCCACCAACCCCCATATGTTGATGATCAATGTGTACATGTACGCAATCATCAGCAATGAGTTCGTTAGTGTGTTTCGCTTGCGTTAACATACTTTGCGAATACTCACTGGCGGCAAATAAAAACGCACCGGTTACGGTTAAATTATTAATACTCAGTAATTGGCAATCACTACGCACGCCGTTATCGGTTGGGAAAATATACGGGGTATGTAGCTCATTTAAACTCAAGCTGTAATAACCTAAACGTGCTGCGGCTTTGCGATCTGGGTAGTTTTCAAAAGGCCCTAAACCACGCCAGTTTACTTTTGTATCGCTTTGCTTGTTAAGCGTTGTACTTAGCCCTATACGCGGCATTGGCGGCAGAGTATCGTTTAGTTGCACATCAATATTTAAGCTAATATTGCCGGTATTATTTAGTGTATATAGCCACTGTGTTTGAGCTTGTAGCACGCCATTAAACTCATAATTAAATACACATGTAATACGTATATCAACACTTGATTGCACTGCGTGAATTGAGCTACATGTGCGCTGCCATTGCCCTATACCTGCACGTAACCAACGTGCCTCCCATGCATTAGGGTCTAGGTTATCTACTTCGCTTACGCCTATGTCGTTATCAAGCGGGGCGCGATAAAAGTTATCAACCAGTGGGCTACTAATAACCTGAGTATCGTTTTGTAACCACTGCTCTATAAGCCCTGATTGCTTGCTAAAAACAAGTTTAAATTTATCGTTTTCAATACTTAGTTGAGAGTCGGTTTCGTTAACACTTATAGCGCTTTGCTTTGTAGTTGATGTAAATGATTCACTGTTTAAACTATTACTATTTATAAGCTTAAACTGCTCGGTGTTTAATACATGTTCGGCACTTGCAAAGCTACAATCGTTAATTAGTGCTACATCTAAATTAAGTTGGTATTGCGCACATTGCTCAAACGTTGTTTTAGTTTTAATTGTTAACGTGTGTGTGCTTTGCGGAGCAATATTAAGTACATGCTCGCCTTGCTCAACACAGATGCCATTTTGCATTAACTGCCAAACCAGCTTTTCGTTATCTGTGTGTCTAAATACGTAATCGCTAAATACATCAATAGTGTATTGATTTTTAGTTTGCTCACGCAATGTAAATTGTAAATGCTGTTGGCTGTATTTAGCTTCAAACAGGCTAGGGTGCGGCGTGCGGTCTGGGAATAATAAGCCATTTATACAAAATTGGCGGTCATTTAGTTCGTCACCAAAATCGCCACCGTAAGCCCAATAATGCTCACCGTTTTCGTCAGTTTTAGATAAACCTTGGTCTACCCAATCCCAAATAAAGCCACCTTGTAGGCGAGGATATTCTCTAAATGCTTGCCAGTAATCGTCAAAGCTACCTAGGCTGTTACCCATTGCATGGGCGTACTCACATAAAATAAGCGGGCGCGTTTCACCCGGTAGGCTTAGCCATTTTTTTATTGAATATTTTGGTACGGCGTCATCGGCAACATGTGTATCTACCCGGGCATACATAGGGCAAATAATGTCGGTTGCTGTGGTATTTGCGCCGCCACCTTCGTATTGTACTGGGCGAGAAGGGTCAAAGCTTTTTGACCATCCGTACATAGCATCGTGGTTGGCGCCGTGTCCGCATTCGTTACCTAATGACCAAATAATAATAGAGGCGTGGTTTTTATCGCGCTCAACCATTTGTGTATAGCGCGACATAAATGCACCAGCCCACTGCGGATCGCTGGCAAGCCTACCCATTGGGAACATGCCATGGGTTTCTATGTTTGCTTCGTCCACTACGTATAAACCTAGCTCGTCGCACAGCTCGTAAAAACGCGGGTGGTTAGGATAGTGAGCAGTACGTACAGCATTAAAGTTATTTTGCTTCATCAGCTTAATATCTTCAATCATGTCGGCGGTGCTTACTGTGTGGCCGTTTTCTGGGTGGTGTTCGTGGCGGTTAACACCGCGAATAAGTAGCGGTTTGCCGTTTAAGCAAAGCTGCCCGTTAAGCATTTCCACTTTTCTAAAACCAATGTTATAGGCTTCAACATCTACTGTGTTGCCTTGCTCATCTAGCAGGCTTACAACGCAGCGGTATAAGTATGGGGTTTCGGCGGTCCACTTTTTAGGGCTTTGTATATCAATTGTTTGAAATACAACATCGCTCCAGCCGCCTTTTTCATCAACGCGTTTATTGTTAGTGCTTTGTATGTGTGGCTCACACAATGCTTGCTCATTATCAAAAACCTGTACTGCTACTTGGTAGTTATTTGGCGCATTTATCGCAGTTTTTATATGTAGCGTTGCATCGCGATAGCAAGCGTCTAAATCGGGGGTTATAAACACATCACGTATTTGGTTTTGTGGTTTTGTAAGTAAGTTAACATCGCGAAAAATACCGCTTAGCCACCACATGTCCTGATCTTCTAAATAACTGCCATCGCTCCAGCGAATAACCATAACGGCAATACGGTTGGTGCCTACTACTAACAGTTCGCTTAAATCAAACTCGCTTGGCAAGCGGCTATCTTGCGAATAACCCACCCATTGACCGTTACACCAAAGGTGAAACGCCGAGTTTACGCCTTCAAAAATAATATGGTTTCGTTGCGCTAATTGATCCGCCGTAATAGTAAACTCAGTGCGGTAGCAACCTGTTGGGTTATCGCTTGGTACAAATGGCGGGTTAACTGCAAATGGGTATTTAACATTACAGTAAATAGGTTTATCAAAGCCGTGTAATTGCCAGTTAGAAGGCACTGTAATATTTTGCCAGTCGCTGTTTAGTGTTTCACTTAGCAGTGATTCATCAACCGCTTCGGGTTTATCGAATAATTTAAAATCCCATTGGCCGTTTAAACTTTGTTTTTGTGATTGTGTGTTAGTACGGGCATGGTCAACGCTTTTAAATCCATTAAGTGGGCTGTGCGCTTTTACTTGATTAACTTGCACCGAAATTGGGTTTTCCCAATCACGGCGGTTAATTATGTGCTGTAGTGAGTTCATTCGTGTCCTATTGCATGTATGGCAATTATAGTGGCTTAAATATAGCTAAAATAATGCGTTGAGGTTATGCTTAAAGCTCTCTTTTATTTGTCCAAAACTATCATTTTAAATTATGCACAACACTATTGTAGATGTACTCGATATTGGCCCAGAGTGTACAGAGCGGTTTATTGATTTAACCACGCTTTCGCAAATGCCAAACCTTGAAATAGAGCTGGCAGGTTGCTCTAATTTATTGGGTGACTATTGTGTTGCACGTACTAACCCGCTTGAACACACTCTTTTTTATACTTTGGCTGGTCAGGGCACACTTAAAACAGTTAAAAACCAATACTCATTAACTGAAAATAGCTTAGCTATATTGCCTGCAAGGCAAAGTTTTGAGGTTAAAATAGCAAGCGAAAAGTGGGATGTGATTTGGCTAAACCTTGCAAACACTAAACGTTGGCAACATTTAAATTTAGCACAGGCTAAGGTATTAACTAATCAGCAATTAGCGCCATTACATTTAGCTATGGAGCTTTTATATAGCGAAAGTAACGCTACTTTGCGCGAAGGTGTTATGCCTATTTTAAGTCATTATTTAAACACTACGTTGCAAAGCGAGCCGCAAATAGGTGGTCAAAACAGATTAACCAGCTTGTTTTTAGAGGTAGAAGAGCGCTTACAGTTTGATTGGACTATAGAGGTTATGTGCGAGCACGTGCATTACTCAGCACCGCATTTACATAGGTTATGCCAAGCTCAATTTGGTAAAAGCCCTATGCAGCAGCTTATTTATTTACGCATTAAACGAGCTAAAAGCTTACTACTAAATACCCGCTGGCCTGTTGCCCATATTGCCGCTTACGTGGGGTATCCTAATATATTTAATTTTTCTAAACGGTTTAAAAAATCAGTGGGTGTATCACCAAGTGAATTTAGAAAATAACGTAAGCGGCTCTCTACATTTGAATAAATTTAAGGTATTGTGCGATCTCTTAAATTGCATTTTAGAGTTTTTAGGTAGGTAATGCGCTCAAACTACTTTTTAGTCGTGATACTTTTAGTGCTTGTGCACAGCTTTATTAGCTGTGATGCGGCGGCGTATCATCTGCAAGAAGAAGTTGATCACGTTACGCATGTTCATTCTCAAACAAATGCAAACGATGAAGATGCGCAATCACCTACTGAAATACATGCCCATCAGCATTGCCACTGTGGTTACTACAGTACGCTAAATCACTCTATAAGCCCTGAGCAAAGCCAAGCTACACTGCCTGCGTGCTATAGCGGTTTAAACTATCCACCAGATGTTCCGCCACCAAATTTTTATAGCTAGTTTTTAATTTTAAACACTTTGTAAATAACTGCCTGCGCCTGTGCGCTATAAGGCTAGTTATGTACATATTTAGGTTGCTTAATTGCGCTTGTTTTTAAAATAGGCGTAGTGATTAAGTCAACTCTGTTTGTTAAAAAACGGACATGCTATATGAATAAAAAACCACTTATGCTGGTGGCGCTACTGTGCGCATTACCAGCAATGAGCGTTTTGGCAAAAAATGAGCCTCAAAACGTATTAACGCTAAAGCAAGCGCTTAAAAATACCGAGCAGCAAAATGCTGAGCTTAAACGCTACCCGTATCATCAAAAAATATTAACGGCGCTTAAAACCCAAGCTGCGCTTTCACCTAATCCTGAGCTGAGTTTTGAAGCTGAAAACTTTTTAGGAACCCATGGCTCCCATGCGTTTTCGGGGGCGCAGTACACGCTGGCTTTAAGTCAATTAATAGAGCTGGGTGATAAACGCCAAAACCGCATTAACTACGCCACGGCAAATATAAAAGTGCAAACAATTGAGTATAAAAATACTCGGTTAGCACTTTTAGCAACCACCGCTGAGCGCTATTACCAAATACTTAAATTTCAGGCGTTAATTGCTTTAAATAGTGAGCGTAAAAACATCGTTAAGCAGGCACTTAACGCAATTGAAAAACGCGCTAAAGCGGGTGCAGCCTCAAGTGCTGATGTAACCCGCATGCGTTATGCATTAAGCCAAGTAGATTTAAATACGCTGATGCTAAATAGCGAATTTGAGCGTGCGCGCTTAGCTCTAACCGAGCTTTGGCAAGAGCCGCAAGTGAGTGATTACTATGCTGGCGATTTATCACAAATAGCTGCTATTAAAAGTGAAGCAGCGCTACTTGATGCGGTAAATACAGCACCTGAATTTGCACTGCTACAACAGCAATATATGCAGCAAACGGCTAATTTGTCGCTGCAACACTCAAGCGGGCAAAGCGATTTAACCCTGGGTGGTGGCGTGCGATATAACCAGCAAACTGATGCCAGCTCGTTGGTGTTTTCTTTTTCAATGCCGCTGCAATTAAGCAATTCTAATAGCGGTAATATTGAGGCTGCAAAGCATCAACTTACGCTACTTAATGAGCAACAAGGGCAATTACGTATTCAGCTACGCCAGCAAATACGCACTTTGTATGCGTATTACCAAGGTAAAACTGCGCAGGCACAGCTATTAACACAGCAAGTTATTCCACAAGCACAAACGCTTATAAAACAAAGTTTAAAAAGCTATCAACAAGGGCAAATATCGATATTGCAATTGCTAGACGCACAGCAAGCTCTATTTGATTCTAAACGCGCACTTATCAACATCCATAGCGAGCTATATCAAGTACTGCTTACCCTTGAGCGTTTAACTGGCCAACCTTTAATTGAGACTCATCAATCATGAATAACACTCTTATCGCATTATTTATAACGCAATTATTTACACTCCCATTTTTAAGTAGCACGGCTATGGCATCTGATAGCCATCACGAAGAAGGCCACAAAGACGAACACACACAAAAAGGCCCACACGGCGGATTTTTACTAACCAATAACGCGCTTGATTTAGAGCTTAAGCTAACCCAGTTTGCAGGTAATGCCGAGCTGCGAATATATGGGTTTAATAACGATAAAGCTGTGGATATAAATCAGTTAGACGTAACCATAAATGTGCAGCGTTTAAGTGAAGAGCCACAACTTATTCGTTTTAAAGCTGAAGATGACTATTTAGTAAGTACCGTGAGCGTAAACGAGCCGCACTCGTTTAAGCTTGATGTAATGGCACGCTATAAAGGCGTTGAAATAAATTATCATTATGAGCAAGAAGAAGGGCGCACAACGCTAAGCTCCCAAGCAATTGAACGCGCAGGAATTAAAACCGAGATAGCAAAAGTAGGTAGCGTTGAACTAACAGATACTCTATTTGGTGTTATAGCACCCACCGCGCACGGCACCGTTGAAGTAATGGCGCCTTATACCGGCTTAGTTAACGATATTTTTGTAAGCATTGGTCAAAACGTTAAAAAAGGCGATAAGCTTGCCAGTATAACCAACCGCGAAACACTGCAAAATTACACCATAAAAAGCCCAATTACAGGCGTTATTACCGAGCAATATTTAAAGCGCGGTGAGCTTGCCAATAGCGCATTAATGCAAATAGTAAACCTTGAAACCGTATGGGTCGAGCTCTCGGCTTTTCCTGAAAATATTGAAAAGCTCGCCTTAGGACAAAGCGCAAAAGTGTACGATTTACATCATCATTTAAATGCGCAAGGTGAGGTGTTTTACATAGCCCCTATGATGAGCGGCGGGCATATTGCGCGTGCGCGAATCGAGCTTACAAACCCTGATGGTCATTGGCGTCCTGGTATGCATGTTAATAGCGACATTAGTACTGCAAAAGTAGATGCTGCAGTGCGAGTAAAGGCTACAGCTGTGCAGGAATTTAACGGCAAACCTAGTGTGTTTATTAAAAGCGGCAATGTATTTGAAGTACGCCCTGTAAAGCTTGGTGCTAAAAACAGCGAGTGGGTAGAGGTACTTGAGGGGCTTTCGCCAAATAGTGAGTACGTAACGCAAAACAGTTATGTAATTAAAGCCGATATTTTAAAAAGCGGCGCAAGCCACTCACACTAGGAGGCAGCATGATTGATTGGATAGTTTCTTTTGCGGTTAAACGCCGCATGATGGTGCTTGCGCTCACGCTTTTATTTGCTGGGTTTGGTGTATACAACACACAAAATTTAGCCGTTGATGCCGTACCCGATATAACTAATGTGCAAGTACAAATAAATACAAAAGCGCCTGGGTTTACCCCGCTTGAAGCAGAGCAGCGTATAACCTATTTAATTGAAACCGCTATGGCGGGCATACCAAAGCTTGATTACACTCGTTCTATTTCGCGTTATGGGCTTTCGCAAGTTACCGTTATTTTTAACGAAGGCACTGATATTTACTGGGCGCGCCAGCAAATATCAGAGCGCATTCAAAGTATTCGATCAGATTTACCAGCCAATATTGAACCAAACTTAGGGCCAATTGCCAGCGGGTTAGGGGAGATTTTTACTTATTCTGTGCATGCAAATAACGGTGCATTAAAAGATGATGGCACGCCATTTAACGCAGAAGACTTACGTACCCTGCAAGATTGGGTTATTCGCCCGCAACTATTAAAAGTAAAAGGGGTTACCGAAATAAACAGCCAAGGGGGTTTTGAGCGCCAATATCAAGTAGCGCCCATGCCTGAAAAACTATTGGCTTATAAGCTCACACTAAGTGATGTTATTACCGCGCTTAAATTAAATAACAGTAACCAAGGCGCAGGATTTATAGAGCGTTTTGACGGGCAATATTTAGTGCGATCACCAGGGCAATTAAAAACCATTGATGATATAGCCAATACCGTAGTTGCTAAGCGCGATGATGCACCAGTACGGATTAAAGATGTAGCAAATGTGCGTTTAGGTAAAGAGCTCAGAACCGGCGCTGCTACTTATAACGGCAAAGAGACTGTGCTTGGCACCGCCATGATGCTAATTGGCGAAAACAGCCGCGTAGTGGCAAAAGCCATGGCTGATAAACTCAAAGACGTACAGCTAAGCTTGCCTAAAGGTGTTGTGGTAGAAGCAGTTTATGACCGTACAACCCTTGTTGATAAAACCATAGAAACCGTAAAAACCAACCTATTTGAAGGTGCTGTATTAGTGGTGGTGATTTTACTGTTATTGCTGGGCAACGTAACCGGCGCGCTTATTACGGCAATGGTTATTCCGCTTAGCATGTTATTTGCCGTTACCGGTATGGTAGGTAATCGCGTATCGGGTAACCTAATGAGTTTAGGCGCAATCGACTTTGGTTTAATTGTTGATGGCGCTGTAATAGTAGTTGAAAACTGTTTAAGGCAATTAGGCCTTGCGCAGCATAAACATGGCCGGCTACTTACATTAAATGAGCGTTTAAGTGTTGTAACCGCCGCTACTAAAGAAGTGTTTAGTCCTGCGGTATTTGGCATTTTAATTATTATGCTGGTGTATTTGCCGCTGTTTGCACTTAGTGGGGTTGAGGGAAAAATGTTTCAGCCAATGGCATTTACGGTTGTAGCCGCACTAGTTGGCGCACTTATTTTTGCTGTTACCTTTGTACCTGCCGCTATTGCGGTATTTGTGCGAGGAAAAGTAAGCGAGAGCGAAAATGCCGTTATGCGCGGTATTAAAAAAGGCTACAAACCACTGCTTGGTTTATCGCTTAAGTTGCCGTGGGTAATGTTAAGCATTGCTGCTGTGCTTGTAATTGCACTTGGCTTTAAAGTTAAAAATATGGGCGCTGAATTTTTACCGCAGCTTGATGAAGGCGATATAGCCATGCACGCACTGCGCATTACCGGCACCGGTATTGAACAATCGGTAAAAATGCAAAAAGAGCTAGAGCAAGCAATTTTAGACATACCTGAAGTTGAAAAAGTATTTTCAAAAATTGGCACTCCAGATGTAGCAAACGATCCTATGCCACCTAACGTTGCCGATACCTTTTTAATGCTAAAGCCGCGCGAACAATGGCCTAATCCTGCTTTAAGTAAAGAAGAACTGGTTAAGCAAATTCGCCATTTAGTAAATGAAGTACCAGGTAATAATTATGAGTTTACGCAACCTATAGAAATGCGTTTTAACGAGTTAATAGCAGGCGTGCGCGCCGACGTTGCGGTGCGTATTTATGGCGATGATTTATCAACATTAAAACAGTATGGCGAAAAAGCCACAGCCTTGGTGCAAAACATTACTGGCGCAACTGATGTACGCCTTGAGCAAATACAAGGTTTGCCTACACTTTCGGTAACGCCGCTTCGCGATCATATGGCGCTGTTAGGTTTAACAGTAACCGATATACAGCAAAGTGTAAGTGCTGCGGTAGGCGGTGTACAAACCGGGCTTATTTACGAAGGTGATAAACGCTTTTCGTTATTAGTGCGTTTAGATGAGCGCTGGTCAAGCGATGCATCACAGCTTGCGCGTTTGCCAGTGGCGGTGCCCAAAAGTGCCAACCCAGACCTTGCATTTGTACCGCTTGGGGAAGTTGCAAATATTAGTATTGATAAAGGGCCTAATCAAATAAACCGTGAAAGCGGTAAGCGTAATGTAGTTGTTACTGCAAACGTAGAAGGGCGTGATTTAGCAAGCTTTGTAAGTGATGCACAAGCCGCTTTAAATTCAGATCTTAATTTACCAAGTGGTTATTGGATTGAATACGGCGGCACATTTGAGCAATTAGAATCGGCAAGTAAGCGGTTATCGCTGGTGGTGCCAGTTACTTTATTGCTTATATTTGGCCTGCTTTACAGTGCGTTTAATTCACTTCGTGATTCGTTAATTATATTTAGCGGCGTACCACTTGCACTGACCGGTGGTGTGCTTGCGTTACTATTACGCGATATGCCGTTATCAATATCGGCAGGCGTGGGGTTTATAGCGCTAAGTGGTGTAGCGGTATTAAATGGTGTGGTTATGCTGTCGTTTATTAAACAATTAAGAGCCGATGGGCTCAGTTTAATCGATGCGATACAAACAGGTGCACTTTCGCGCCTGCGCCCAGTACTCATGACCGCTTTAGTGGCAAGTTTAGGATTTATTCCTATGGCGCTAAATACTGGCACCGGCGCTGAGCTACAAAGGCCATTGGCAACGGTTGTGGTTGGAGGGATTATTTCATCAACCTTACTTACGCTATTAATATTGCCTGCACTTTATAAATTAGTGCATGCAAAGTTTAATAGGCATCAAGCAGCTTAGCCAGTTGAAGCTCAATACATAACGTAAAAAGCAGCTGAAATTTCAGCTGCTTTTTGTTATTAAGTAAACTTTGCAGGTTAATTATATTGAAACAAGTTATCCCAGCGCTCATCCAAAATAGTTTTTGCGTGTTCCAAATTTATTGCGCTATACACATCATTAGTGCACGTTACTAAGCGCATACGCTCCAACTTTTCAAGAGCATCGCTAATTTCAAAATCAAGATCGCACTGGTATTTGCTTTTAAACCAATGCTCTATTTGTTCATCAAGCGTTTGGGCGGTTAAGCCGTTTTCTGATTTTAGTAAAAACGTATACGCAAGCAGGGCTTCTTTTATATCTTCTTCTTCGGCGGCGTCTATAAGGGTGTGAAAAACACCGGCGTTGTTATCGAGATTTTTAAAGTAGAGGTTATCGCTAAGCGCTTTCATAAATTTAATTTTACGGTTTTTAAACTTACTCCACTCTTTAAAAATAAAGCTGCCAAATACTCCCATGCCAATAGCAAAGGTAATAAAGTGTTGTTGCGTCATTTCGACAGCTTCACTTCTAAAGCCACCCCAAAAAGCAAACAGAGCAAGCAATAATAAAATTGATGCACCAAGCTTAGTTATAAGTACCACCGCACCGCCAATTAAAGCCGATGAGCCAATAATTGCTTTATCAATAGGGCGCATGCGTACTTCGCTATTAGGAAATAGCATTTCGAGATCGGCTTTTGGCACATTTTGAAACAGCTTAACTATGGTCGAACTTGGCTCAAACCCTAAAGGCATTTTATTTTTAGCTTCAAAATAAGCGCTGTCTTTAAAGCGAATAAACACGGCTACTCGGTCGTAATTAGTAAAGTGCAGCGGTTTTTTACGAAGGCCCCAAAAGCTGGTTATGGTTTCAGTGAGTTGCGACTCGCCGCGGCGATAAAAAACCACTTCTTCAAAGTCATCAAATTCAACTTCAAGGCGCACTTTAAATAGTGACTCTTCGTTTAATGCATCTTGTAAGTCTTCATTGGTGATCACTTCAAAGTTAGCTGCATTAAGTACCTTAGCAAAATCTTTAGCAAAATCTCGTTGGCACTGCGCTTTTTGATCCTCCGATACTGGAGCTAATGATCGCGTGTCACTGTTGGGATCAAACGGTGCGTAGTTGTTTTTAAGTGACTCAAGTGTTGAGTGGTAATCGTAATGAATAAGGCTTGCTAGTAAATCACAAAATTGTTTAAACGATGCTTTTTGTGTACTGCTTTTAAGCTCTTCGCTACACATATCGACAATATCTTGTTTTCTAAAGGGAATAAAACGCGCACTTTGCATAAGTTTTTAACTGCTTTGGTAGGTATTTAACTGCATTGACACATAATAAAATATTCTTATGGATATTACTAATTTGTTAATGCAGTAGGACCTGATAAATTTACTACACTGTTTTCAGCGTGTATTAACCTAAATATGTAATTATTAGCTCATTGAATAATCTTGTTCTTACTGATAAGTGAAAAGGATTTACTATGGCCATTCAAAAAAAGCTAAAAGAAAAAACGCGTAATTTTATTGACTCTAAGCATATGCTTAGCGGTATTACAGTGGCGTCGTTTTTAGAGTCAACCATAGTTCCTATTCCACTTGAAGCAGTGCTTGTGCCTCTTATGCAGGCTCGTCGAGAAAAGCTATGGCTTATAGCATTAATGGCGACCTTAGGCTGCATAGTGGGTGCATTGTTTGGTTATGCATTGGGTTATTATTTATTTGATGCAGTAGGCGATTGGATTATTAATACACTTTCGAGCCCTGAGCAATTTGAAAACGTTAAACAAAAAATGCAAGATCAAGGTTTTTGGTTTGTAATAACACTGGGCATTGTGCCCATTCCATTTCAAATAGCGATGCTTGCAGCAGGTGCGACTAAGTACTCTATTTGGCTATTTTTATTGGCCTCGGGTATTGCGCGTTCTATTCGTTACTTTGGCCTGGCTATTATTGTTTATTATGCCGGTAATGAAGCTGAGCGAATTATTAGTAAACATAAAACTAAAGCGATGGTTGGTATAACTATTTTAGTGTTGGGATTGTGGGGACTTAGTACCGTAGTTTAAGTTTAAATTTGGGGGGATTACGGTTTTCATCTTCGTGATGGTTTTTATTATTGTGCTATAGTTTTCAAATGAAGTACTGAAAAACCTAGCAATTAATATGATTGAAACAGTAAAACTTACCGTTAAACTTTCTAACTTTTATAAAATGCCTTTGATCAATAAAGTTTTAAGTTTAGCTTTATTGATCTATATTGCTATTTTTTCAGCCTACTCCCTAACTAACTTTCCTCCCTTACAAGTTCAAAACAATGTGTACGGTTTTACTACCGATTTTATTAATTTAATTGTCATTATATTTCTGTTTTGGATGGTTCAATGCTCTGAGCTATCTAAAAAAGCATATATTTTTCTAGTTTTGGTTTATTACTATGGAGTATTGGCACCACGGCAGACGTGCTTGATGAGTTAGTTGTGCAACCTTATTGGATAAGTATTTATTTTGAGGACTTATGCAGAACCAGCGGCATGCTTTTAACTTCCTATGGTTTATTTAAAACTATGCGCTTTGTACAAAGTATTAATAACCGATTAGCGCGTGAGCTCATTATTGACGATTTAACCAAGGTACATAATAGACGTTATTTTTATCAGCACGCTAAAGATGCTCAACACTCACCTTACGTTATTTTAATTATCGATATAGACCACTTTAAAGCAATTAATGATGAGTTTGGTCATGATGTTGGTGATGTAATGCTTAAAGAACTAGCAACTAAATACGACAATGCTTTTACGCACCAAAACAAATTTGCTCGCCTCGGTGGTGAAGAATTTGGTGGCTACTTGCTTACAAATAATATGACGCAAGCGTGTGATTTTTCACAGCAATTAATTGACCTTGCGCACACCATAAATATTCAAAACTCTCGTCACCTAACAGTAAGTATAGGTGTTGCAATGCAAACACCTAATGAGCCTTTAGATAAAGTAATGAAGCGCGCTGATCAAGCTTTATATTTAGCTAAAAAAAGTGGTCGGGATCGTTTTGAAATTGCCCCGTAAGCGTTTTAATTATATAAAAACACGTCCTTATTGTTTGCACATTTACTACACTTTTTAACGTTTTCGTAAGGAAATGTCAGTGAGGGTAATGCTTTGTAAATCATGAAATTAAAATAGAATGTTTGGGTCATAATGGGGATATTAATAATAAGGAATAACCTTAATGACCAACTCCCTTTTAAAAGCTGCATTACCCTTAAGTCTAATTACTATTTTGTCGGGCTGCGGCTCTGACGATAGCTCAAGCTCTACAGGTTACATCCAATTGTATAACGGCTCTTATAATAGCCCATACACACGTTTGTTTGTTGAAGAAACAGAGCGATCAGGCGCTGATTTTGCTGATGTAACTACTCGCCATAACTACAGCACAGACACTTATGATGTAAGTTTTGAGTATCTAGATGCTAACGACAGCTATATAACAATTAGCGATCAAGAAATTTCTATTAAGGGTGACAAAACACAGTTAGTAGTAATGAGTGGTAACTTTGATGAGCCTACATTTACAGAGCTTAGCGTACCTATCTCAAGCGATACGGGTGAGTTTAACTTAGGGTTTTACAATATTGCAGGTGAGGATACTAACTACGATATTTACTTAGCAACTGATGATGGCGTATTTGAAAGCGCGACACTTTTTTCATCGGCTCAATATTTAAGTGAGTTAGATCTGCAAAGCGTTGATGAAGGTTATTACACTATTTACATAACAGAAGCGGGCAGCAGTGATGTTGTGTACGAGTCGTCATCTGTTTATTTATACGATGAAGCAAGTTATGTAGCAATGATCCGCCCAAGTTATGCAACAGAAGAAGGCGGTATTACGCTTGATGTAGTAACCGATAATAACTACGTTACTGAGCTTAAACATCAATCTGCCCTAGGGCAATTACGTTTTATAAATACCGTTGATGACTACTCGCCAGTAAGCTTTTCTGCTACACGCGGTACAACTGTAAACACAACAAATACAGTCGCTAGTGACTCTTATACCGATTATGTTGAACTTTCGCCCAATAGTTACAGCGTAGCGATGTACGACGAAGAAGGTACAAAACTAGCTGATAACTTTTTAATGACGCTAGAGCGTGAGCAAAGTGCGGTGGGTATTTTTTATAACGACGTTGATAACGGTTTACGTATGATGAGCGTTGAAGAAAATCTAACACCAAGCAGTTACAGCCATACGGTATCGGTTGTAAATCTAATTGAAAGCTACGCAGGGCAGTCGGTTTCAGATGTAGATGTGTACTTTACACTTAACGGCGAAACGGTAGACGACACCAGTAACGTAGTCGATGGCCTAGATAAGTATGACCAAGAAGAGCAGGTTGTAGATAACGAAATTTACACGGTTTATGTTGTTTACGAAGACAACGGCCAGCAAATTGTGCTTATTCAACAAAGCGATATGGACTTTACACAAGAGGGTAACTACATATTGATTTTAGAGCATGATGAAACAACAAGCTCAGGTTATAAAATGACCCTAGAGCGCACTATTACCGATAGTGTTGAATAAACCTAAGCATATTAAGTAGCATAAAGCCTAAGCACTTTAAGTACTTAGGCTTTTTATTGAACAAAATTTACCTACTCATTAATAATTAGGTACACTCAGGGCATAATAATTGATAAGAGTGTGCCATGGATGATTTAGTTGGGTTAGCCGTCATAGTAATACTGGTTGTAGTTACCGGTGCTATTTGCGGCTTAATAGCGCTAGTGCAGTTAAATGGATTAAAACAAGAAGTTGCTGTTTTAAGGGCCAAAATAACACATCTACAAACATATAAATCGATATCGCAAAGTGAACCTCAAAGTGAAGCATCTACGGCTCAGGCAGCGCTTTCAAGATCAGAGCCAATTGCTCATAAAGCACAGCCAAGCTTAACGTCCCAAAACGCGTCGCCACCTGTAATAAATCAGCTATCAGCGCCTCCTAAAAAAGCCAAACCAGCTGCAGCATCAGCCATAGAATTACTATTTAATAAATTACGCGCAGGGTTTGAGCAAAACTGGATGACTTGGATAGGCGCAATAGCGCTTGCGTTTGGGGGCATATTTTTAGCTAAATACAGCCTAGAAGCGGGATTACTATCGCCTGTGATGAGGCTGAGTTTAGGTGGATTATTTGGACTTAGCTTAATTGCAGCCGCAGCTTATTTACACCATAAACGCATTGTATTTGAAGGCTTTAATAATTACATACCCGCAGCGCTTGCAAGCGGCGGGTTTATTACCTGTTTTGCTTTAACGCTTTTAGCTTACAGCAGCTACGATATGCTTAGCCCTACCGTGGCATTTTTTGCACTGGCAGTTATTGCAATTAGCGCAAGTGCTATGGCGCTTAGGTTAGGCCCATTATTGGCTGTATTGGGTATTATTGGCGCTTATAGCGTACCAATATGGGTTAATACAGGCAGCGGTAACTTGTTTACGTTATTCATGTATGTTGGTTTTGTAAGTTTGTCGGCTGCGTTAGTTGCACATAAAGTGCAGCGAGCTTGGTTGTGGTATTTATTATGGGCAGGGCACATTGGCTGGTATTTAGTTGGTTTTACGCTACTTAAAGCTAATACCGTTTGGTTAATGGGGGCATTTGCTTTACTTAGTATTGTAGGGTTAATTGCTATACCGCGCTTAGGTCTAAAACTGAATGTTATTGAACATCGCCCGTACAGTTTAAAACGCTTAATTAAAGTGCTTCCAGATCATGCATTACTACTCGCTTTTATAGCGCCCTTAATATTTACTATGTTGATCAGTCACTTTGATATGCAGTGGCAAGCAATCGGCGTGTTAAGTATTGTATTGGTGTTGTTTTTAGTCCTTAAAAATAGCCGTTGGGATATTTGGCAGGGCGTAACGTTAGTTATTTCAACGCTATTAGTATTAGGCGCTCAGCGCACGCATCTTTCGCCAAACCTATTTGATGACGCACTCTTTGTATTCAAAAATGAATACGGTTTGGGTTTATTGCTCGGATTGTTACTTACCGCTTTTGGGCTTTATTACGGTAAAAAACAGATTAAGCGTTTAGCGTTTCATATTACGGGAGCGTTTAGTGTATTTGTAATGATAGCTACTTTATATACGCTTATTCCTAATTCTGCGTTAAGTACAGCGTATCCGCTTTGGGCCGTTGTATTGTTTGTAGTGGCAGCTATTTTAATAAA
This sequence comes from Pseudoalteromonas sp. NZS100, assembly GCF_015864815.1. Lineage (NCBI taxonomy): Bacteria > Pseudomonadati > Pseudomonadota > Gammaproteobacteria > Alteromonadales > Pseudoalteromonadaceae > Pseudoalteromonas > Pseudoalteromonas sp. NZS100. Next base: position 60,213 of record NZ_JADYWM010000011.1, on the reverse strand, counting down.
GCTCGCGCAGCATAATACAACGCTATTTCAGCGTTTTACTTATTGGGTAGGCGCTAATGCCAATATTACGTTAGCAATTACCATGCTACTAAGTGACAGCGGCCTAACCATTGCTCTTGCTGTACAAGTATTACTTATAAGCGTACTTATTAAACGTTATAGCGTGCCTATGCCGCATTGGCCTATAAAAGCCTTGGTTGCTGCGTTATTACTGCGCTTAACGCTTGCGCCTTGGACACCAAGCTACGATGCGTTAACGGTATTTGGCTTGCATTGGAGTATTGTGGTTTATCCGATATGTATTGCGTTATTTTTTGCCGCAGCTAAGTGCTTTGACTCATCAAAACTTAAAATATGGCTCGAAGGTGCAGCTCTTCATTGTTTAGCGCTTTTTATTACTACCGAAACAAGTTATCAGTTAGTAGGGCATTATCCGCAATTTGATTCACTTAACTTTTACGAACAAATACTCCTTACCTGTAACTGGCTGGCATTAGGGTGCGTGTATTTACACAGAGCAAAACTTGCCGGTACTTTAGCTAAGTTATACCAAGTGGCGGGCTTTGCACTTGCGGGGTTAGCAGGGCTTTTTGCTATTAAAACACTGCTTGACGACAACCCATTATTTGAATCACTTTACATAGGTGAGCTGCCAATATTTAACTGGTTATTACTATTGTGGTTAGTACCTGCAGGATTAACGCTTTGGCTGGCCAAGCTTGTAAAACCAATAAATGCTAAAGCTACGCCATTTATATTGGCCGTTGCAGGTGGCTTTATATTATTGGCAATAAACAGCTTTATTCGTCAGTACTGGCAAGGTCCTTACATATACTTATCAAAAGGGGCGAGCAATGCAGAGCTTTATAGTTACTCTGTTATTTGGTTAGTATTGGGGGCGGGTACTGTTATTTTTGGTCATTTAAAAAATCAATTATTAATACAAAAAGTAGGCCTAGGGATACTAGCTGCCGTTATTGTTAAAGTGTTTTTAATTGATATGGCTAACTTGGAAGGCTTACTTAAAGCGCTTTCGTTTATTGGATTAGGGCTTTCGTTGGTCGGGTTAAGTTGGTTGTTCCAAAAGCTTAGAAGCCGAGTAAATCCAGTTTAACTTTATGAATACTTTATAAAGCAAAGCCCAGTGAAGATACTGGGCTTTTTGTTTTACGCTATTACTTGATAGCTTTTAACTAGAATACTTTTAACTAGATCACTTTTTACTAGCTTATTATGTACTGTGATTAAGCAGTGCCTTTAGTTTGCCCGGTTTAATTGGCTTACTTAAATAATGAATATTAGCGGCTTTGGTTTCTTGTTTAAGCTCGGTGTCGCGCACGGCGGTAATTAAAATAGCAGGGACTTGGCTTTGCCAAATTTCGCGCAGGGTTTTAATTAGCGTTATGCCATCGCAGTCATTGCCTAATTGGTAGTCCATTAAAATAACATCGGGTGCACCGTTTTGCTTAGCGTGCGCCAGTACATTATCTACGTTATCAAAAAGGGTGTAATTAGCTTGCCACTTTTTAAGTAAGCTTGCCATTGCTGCTAAATTTTCAGGGTCGTCGTCTACGGCAACAATATTAATTGCTGCACGGTTTTCTATTAAGCTATTTGTAGTACTTTTTTGTTGTACAAACTGCTCGTCGCCATAAGGTACTTCAATACTAAAGCGGCTACCTTTATTTGGCTCAGAATGCACATCAAGCGGCAAGCTTAGTAAGTCAGCCATACGTTTTACCACACCTAGGCCTAAGCCTACGCCTTTGTTATCGCCCGACTCAACACGGTAAAAGTCGTTAAATATTTTAGCTTGCTCTACTTCGCTAATACCTGGGCCTGTATCCCATACTTCTATTCGTAAATTATGCTTTCGGTTCCTACAGGCAATTAATACACGGCCATTATCGGTGTATTTAACTGCATTAGAGACCAAGTTTTGAATAATTCGGCGCAAATAGGTTATATCGCTGTGCACAATTTGCTGGTTTGAACGCACACTAAGTTTAAGGCCTTTATCACTTGATAAAATAGCGTATTCACTTTGTAGTGGGGCTAAAATATCTTCAATATAAAAGTGGCGAGGGGTAGGGGTCATAGCGCCTTGCTCAAGCTTAGCTATTTCAAGCAGTGCCGACATTAAATGCACGGTTGAATCGAGACTGTCGCCTAGTTTTTCAAAGCTGTTTTGGTTAGTGCTGTCGAGCTGTTTTTCGTCAATGGCGGCAAGGTATAAACGTGCTGCATTTAACGGCTGTAAAATGTCGTGGCTCGCCAGTGCTAAAAAACGCGTTTTACTGTCGTTGGCTTGCTCTGCTTCTCGTTTAGCTAAAGTAAGTGCTTGCTCGGTTTGTACGCGGCTATCTATTTGAGCTTGTAAGTCTTTATTAATAGTCTGCACTTCTTGAGTACGTGCTTCTATGCGGTTTTCAAGATCCATGTTTACTTCTTCAAGCGCATTTTGCGTACTTATGTGGTTTGTAATATCTGAAAAGCTGGTAACAAATCCGCCATCGGGCAGCGGGTTACCAATCATTTCGTATACTTGGCCATTACGACGGTGGCGAATAAAATGATGCGAGCTGCCATATTTTAAATGCTGTACACGTTTTTCTACTTGGCGTTCTATTTCACCGGGGCCACATTCACCACGGTTAGCGTTGTATCTAATAATGTCTTCTATGGGTTGGCCTACTTCTAAAAAGCCTTCAGGGTAGCCAAACATTTCATTGTAGCGTTTGTTCCATGCAACGAGTTTTAAATCTTTATCAACAACTGAAATACCGTGGCTTAAATTTTCGAGTGAGGTAAATAACAGATTTTGATTAAATTGCAGCGCTTGTGTGGTTTCGTCAAAAAAGTTTACAACTTCTTCAAACGCCATACGCTTACCTGACGATACCGTATGTATTAATGCTTGCGCTGACGATGCGCCAAGCACGCCTGTTAATGCGCGTTCGCAGTAGGCTATAAATTCAGGCTCTGGGTGTGCGTTGTTATCGCTTAAATGATGGGCGAGTGCGTAATGGGCCAATACTTGTTGGCTGCGCTGAATACCTAGAAATGTTTGCAGTAGTATTTTAAAGTCGTAAACGGTGGCTTTTACGTCTTTATTTAAGCGCCTTGATAAAATAGCCTGATCTTTAGGGTTAACAAAAGCAGCGGCCTGAATTTTATCAATTAAGCGCTCCTCAGCCCCAAGTGAAAAACTAATATAACAACCAATATTGGCAAACAAAGCTATCAATGTTCCACGCGTTATAAGCGTTTGTTGCAGCTCGCTATCAAGGGTTGTGCCGGCATCGAGTATTGGCAGCATTAAAAATAGTATCCAGCAAATAAAGCCTGCTACCAAACCCGCATACACCCCATAAGCATGACCTTTTCGCCAATATAAACCACCCACAATAGAGGGCAGCAATTGGGTAACAAGTGAAAACGCCACCAAGCCCATACTGGCCAGTGCGCTACTATGGCCAAACCATTGCTGATAGAAATAGGCCAAAATTAATATGCCTGCAATAGCAAATCGCCTTACAAGTAATATACGAGACTTATAACTGCTGGTAATTAAGTTACGTTTAAACTTTCTACGCAGCATTAACGGCAGTACCACATCGTTTGAAATCATCGTGCTTAATGTAAGCGTTGCTACCACTATCATTGCGGTGGCGGCCGATAGTCCACCTATAAATACAAAGGTGGTTAAAAAGGCGTTGTCGTTAATTAGCGGTAGGGCAAGTACAAAGCTGTCGGGTGAATAGCCGCTGCCAATTTCAGGATGAATGGCCGCAGTCGCAATAGGTAAAATCATTGCGGCTGTTAGTAGTAAATACAGCGGAAAAGCCCAGCGAGCGGTAAGTAAGTGGCGTTTGTTTTGGTTGTCGACCACGGTTACATGAAACTGGCGAGGCAAACATATAATAGCCGCTGCAGCCATTAAAGACTGACCAATAAAGTTAAAGCTAAAAAAGTTAAAATCGCTCCAGTGACCCCAAATAGACTCAGTTACTTTGTTCGTGGTGGCTTCGGGTAAATTAAAAAGTGTAAATACTGCAAGCCCCGCAACGGCAATAAGAGCAATAAGTTTGATCATAGATTCAAATGCAACAGCGAGCATTAAGCCAGAGCGATATTCAGTTACATCAACTTTGCGAGTACCAAAAAATATAGCAAATAAAGCCATAATTAGTGTGGCAGAAAGCGCGAGCATATCGCCGGATATTTTATTACTGTTTTGCAAAAGTAAAAAGCTTGTACTAAGCGCTTTTAATTGCAGTGCAATGTAGGGAATGGTTGCCAGTAATGCGATTACAGTAACCATTATTGCTGTAGTTTGACGTTTGCCGTAACGAGCTGAAATAAAGTCAGCAATAGTCGTTATATTTTGTTTTTTACTTACCAGTACCAGCTTACGTAAAAATCCTTGGCCGAATAAAAACAGCAACGCAGGGCCTAATAATATTGGCAAGTAACTCCAACTGCTGGTGGCGGCTGTTCCCACCGAACCGTAATAAGTCCAAGAGGTACAGTAAATCCCGAGTGAGAGTGAATACACAAATGGGTGATGGCTAATACGCTTTGCCAAAGGGGTTGTTTTATCGCCCCAATTGGCAAGCCAAAACAGCACACCTATATAACTTAAAGCAACAATAATGAGTACGGCAGTCATGTTGTTATTAAACCTTATTATTTTAAATAGTCCCTCATCCCTATGAGGGATTAACACAATACCAGAACTGGGGTTAAGTGTGAGGGTTGAATTTAAAATAAAACTTTTATTTTATTTATATCTTATTGAATATTGACAGTAAAAATAAAACACCCTTGAGCATTAGACTAATGTCGCATTAATGACCAACTTATCAATTTAATCATAAAGCCAGCTTACAAAAACAGCCTAAGCAATTGAAATAATATAAAAATATATAAAACACGCTTGAATGATAAATACAGTTTACGTAAACGTTAACAGGCTGTTACGACTATGGTCTCAATTCAATATGTAACCAGCGTTGCTAAATTGGTAAGCGAAGATAAAAAACCACTCATCGCGATATTGCGGTGCTTAAAGGGGAAAACAAAAATGGCTTTTAAAGATGAAGAACAAGCAAAAGCTTATTGGGCAGAAAACATTTCGCTGTTATTTAAACTGTTAGCAGTGTGGTTTGTCGTGTCTTTTGGCTTTGGCATATTACTGGTTGATGTACTTAATGAAGTACGTTTTTTTGGGTTTAAACTTGGCTTCTGGTTCGCCCAGCAAGGCGCGATTTATACCTTTGTTGCTTTGATTTTTGTGTACGTTTTCAAAATGAATACGTTAGATAAAAAATACGGCGTAGACGAATAGGAGCTAAGCAATGGATGTTCAAACACTCACGTTTTTAATTGTTGGTTTAAGCTTTGCGCTTTATATCGGCATAGCAATATGGGCCCGAGCGGGTTCAACCAAAGAGTTTTATGTAGCGGGCGGCGGCGTACCTCCTCTTGCTAATGGTATGGCAACAGCTGCCGATTGGATGAGCGCCGCGTCGTTTATTTCAATGGCGGGTATTATTTCGTTTGCAGGTTACGATGGCAGTGTTTACTTAATGGGGTGGACAGGTGGTTATGTACTATTAGCCATGTGTTTAGCGCCTTACTTACGTAAATTCGGCAAGTTTACTGTGCCAGACTTTATTGGCGACCGTTACTATTCACGTACCGCGCGTTTAGTTGCTATTTTTTGTGCCATATTCATTTGTTTCACTTATATAGCAGGGCAAATGCGTGGCGTAGGCGTGGTATTTTCACGCTTTTTAGAAGTAGAAATTGAAACCGGTGTTTACATTGGTATGGTGATTGTATTCTTTTATGCGGTACTTGGCGGCATGAAAGGCATTACCTACACACAAGTAGCGCAGTATTGTGTACTTGTATTTGCCTACCTTGTACCAGCCATTTTTATCTCGATGATGATGACGGGTCATTTCTTCCCGCAAACCGGTTTTGGTGCCACATTGATTGGCAGCGATGGCGTGTACGTACTTGATAAACTAGACGGCTTAAGTGCTGAGCTTGGTTTTGCACAATATACCGAAGGCTCTAAGAGCATGATTGACGTATTCGCTATTACTGGTGCGTTAATGGTAGGTACTGCTGGTTTACCACATGTAATTGTACGCTTTTTCACTGTACCTCGCGTAAAAGACACGCGTATTTCTGCAGCATGGACACTTGTGTTCATCGCGATTGTTTACACAACAGCACCTGCGGTTGCAGCCTTTGCTCGTGTAAACATGGTTGATACTATTAATGGTAAAGACGGTAGCGGTACAGCTTACGCAGAAGCACCAGGATGGATTAAAAACTGGGAACGCACAGGTTTAATTACATTTGATGATAAAAACGGCGATGGCAAAATGTTCTACACGGCGGGTAAAATCACCGATCCGAACAGTGCTAACGAAGTAAATGTAGACCGCGACATTATGGTATTAGCAAATCCAGAAATTGCTAATTTACCAGCATGGGTAATTGCACTTGTAGCTGCCGGTGGTATTGCCGCTGCATTGTCTACAACAGCAGGTTTACTACTGGTTATTTCGACCTCCGTTTCGCACGATTTACTCAAGCGAACCCTCAAGCCCGATATTACCGACAAGCAAGAGTTACTTGCAGCGAGGTTGGCAGCCATGGTCGCTATTGTTATCTCCGCGTACTTTGGTATTAACCCGCCTGGATTTGTGGCATCGGTAGTGGCATTTGCATTCGGCTTGGCGGCAGCGAGTTTCTTCCCAGCAATTATTATGGGTATATTCTCTAAAACAATGAACCGAGAGGGCGCAATTGCAGGTATGGTAACGGGTATTGGCTTTACCGCTGCTTATATTATCTTCTTCAAGTTTGTAAGCCCTGAGCTTAACAACCCTGAACATTGGTTTTTAGGTATTTCGCCTGAAGGTATTGGCTTAATTGGTATGATTATTAACTTTGTAGTAGCTGCAGTTGTTCTTAAATTTACTCAAGCTACACCTATTGAAATTCAAGAAATGGTAGAAGGTATTCGTAACCCTAAAGGGTCAGCTGAAGCGCACGATCACTAGGCAACATTTACAGATATAGTAAAAAAATATAAAGCACCAAAAGCCCGACTTTAGTCGGGCTTTTTATTTGTTTAATAAATAAGTACATTAGATTGGTACATCACCATTTAAAGAGCGAATACAATGAGTGTAGAACAACAAGAGATAGCCCAATACGTTTGTTTGCAAGCGCCTTTTACTATGCTTGATAGCAGCGCATACGAATATTTTGTAAATCATCTTGATATTATTTACCTTACCCGCGAAAACCAAACTCAGTGGTTACAAAGTGAAAACCCTAAACTATTTTTAATTCGCTCTGGTTTGTACGACCTAGTTGATGGCAAGGGCGATGTTGTTACGCGCTTAGCGCAAGGTGACTATTTTGGTTTTCCGTCGCTGTTAACCGGTGAGGCAATTCAAAATAGATTAGAAGTACAAAAAGAGGGCATAGTGTATATGCTCTCTCAAACGCACTTTGATTTTTTACGCAGAGAATATAAATCGTTTGAGCAATACTTTGTACGCGCTCATGCTAACCGGTTGTTGTCATCGCATTATAAAAGTAAAAACGATAGCTGGTCGGAACGTAAAATATCAGAGCTGATGACGCGCACAGCAATTACGCTTACGCCCGATGCAAGTATTAGGCAAAGCGCTAAAAAAATGAAAGAGCATGGTGTGTCGTCAATAATGATAACGCAGCACGCGCACTTAGTAGGGGTGGTGACCGACCGCGATTTACGCAACCGAGTACTTGCCGACGAGGTAGATCCACAAGACGCAGTAAGCAGTATTATGACCGCCAAACCTAAGTTTATATTTGAAAATAACCGGGTGTTTTCGGCGCTACACTTAATGCTTAAATACAATATTCACCATTTGCCCGTGCTTGACGAAAACCATAACCCGATAGGGATGATAACCAGCACCGATTTACTACGCCAACAAAAAAGCGACCCCGTACAGCTTATTGGGCGCATATATAAAGCGCATACTGTTACTGATTTAAAACGCTACGCTAAAGAAATTCCCGAACTTTTGCGTGGTTTTTCGTACAACATTGACGACATATCGCTAATTGGTAAATTACTCAGTGGTTTAACCGATGCGCTTACATCGCGCCTGATTCACTTATTTCAAGAAGAGCATGGCGCAGCGCCAACCAGCTTTAGTTTTATTTGCTTTGGCTCGCAAGCACGCGAAGAACAAACCCTGCATTCAGATCAAGATAACGGCTTATTACTCCCTAACGACTTAACCACCGAGCAACACGCTTACTTTAAAAGTATGGGGGAGTTTGTATGCGAGAATTTAGTTGAGTGCGGCATTAGGCGTTGCCCAGGTAATATTATGGCAAGCAGTGATGAGTGCCGTATGAGCGTAAACGACTGGAGCGAGCGCTTTTTTAAATGGATAAAAAGCCCCACACCCAATGCAATGCTTAACTGTAAGATATTTTTTGACCTGCGATTTATTGAAGGTTCAAACGCTTTATACACAGCTTTTTGCGAGCAACTAATTCGTATATCGCGTAACGACTTATTCTATGCCGCAATGGCAACCGACATAAGTAGCAACAGCGTGCCAATTGGTTTATTTAATAAATTTAAAACCGAAAAAACAGATCAAAATAATAAATACATAGATTTAAAAAAACGCGGTGTCGTAATTATAAATGACATAGTGCGGTTATACGCTTTAAAAGCGGGTATTAGGCGCGCCAACACGCAAGAGCGGTTGGACGCACTACTAAAACATAAACTGATCAGCAAAGAAGATATATACAACCTAAAAGACTGCTGGCGGTTCTTAACGCAGTTGCGCTTGAGTACACAAATAAACGAAGAGGGCTTACCGAGTAATTGTATTAATCCTAATAAATTAAACTCACTAGAGCGCCATCAACTAAAAGAAGCGTTTTACCTTGTTAAACAAGCGCAGCAAGCCGCCGCGTTTAAGTTTGCTCGCGGCAGTTTATAATGATGGATTACTAACATGGTAAAAAAGCTGCTCACTCGGTATTTAAAGCGCCGTAAATTACTAGGCAAAAATGCCTTACAACAACGTTATTTGGTGATTGATTTAGAGCTCACTGGCCTTGATGCAAAACAGCACGAAATTGTATCGGTAGCGTGGGTGATAATAGATAACCAATGTATAAAAATGAGCGAGTCGCAGCACCTTATAAATAAAGACGTAAAAAACCTTGAGCAAAGTCCTGTTTTTCATGGGATTAGCGATGATGCTATAGCAAAGGGGCTAAGCCTAAACAGTATATTAATGCAATTAAGTAACCATTTTAGCGACTGTATTTTAGTGTTTCATAATGCCATGCTCGATTGGGGCTTTTTAAAAACAGCGCTTAAAAATGCCAATATAACTATACGGCCTAAACTGATACTCGACACACTGCATATTGAGCAAAAGCGCTTACTCCATCATTCAACTGAAATAAAACAAGATGATTTAACCCTTAATGCTTGCCGCACACGTTATGAGTTACCAAGCTATCATTGCCATCATGCACTGACCGATGCACAAGCCACCGCAGAGTTACTGCTAGCCCAGTGCCATCAAATAAGCCGTGGCAAAGAGTTAAAAGTAGGCGAGTTGGTGTAGGCGGGGCTTTATGCCGCGCGAGATAAACTCCCACCTACAATAAAGAGCAGTTTACTTTTATTGTTATCCGTATAACTATAGGTACAGTTACGTAATCATTATTTACTAATTACTTCAAGGAACGAACATGAAACTCATCACTACTATTTTCTTAACCTTATTCCCACTCATCACTTTTGCTAATTCAAGCTTGCCTACAAGCCGTCAAATTTCGGTTCAAGGGACTGCAGAGGTGCTTGCCATTCCTGATATAGCTAAAATACTATTTCAAATTATAAGTATTAAAAACGAACCTTTAGCAGCTAAGAACGATCTTGATAATAAAGTTAATTTACTAATTGACGGACTAAGTCAATTTGAAATAACTGCCGATGATGTAGTCGCCTCAAGTGTTAAAGTTGAAAAAACGGGTATGGATTACATTGAAACAGGGCATCAGGCTCCCGCTGAATACGCAGCTATAAGGACCTTTGAAGTAACACTAAAAAATATTGAAAGAGTGAATGATTTAAGTGATTTTTTATTGAATTTAAAAGTAAATGCGATTCAAAATACTGAGTTTTTATCTTCAAAAGCTGAGCTGTTACAAGCACAAGCTACACAACAAGCACTTAATAACGCAAAAGAAAAAGCAAATATGCTTGCTAACTCCTTTGGTACAAAAATGGGTGAAGTACGCACTATTAGCTCAACTCAAAAAAGCGTTTACAGTGGTTTTGGTGCAGCGGTTAAAAAAATAGATAGAGTAAATCCAATAAGCGATTCATTTCCTAAAGCTCGCAAAAATTATCTACAACAAACGGTAAGCTTTAAATCATCAATAAACGTGGTGTTTGATTTAGAGGTAAATGAATAAGTTAAAATTTTCATTTCAAATACATTTTCATAATGTAGGCTGGTTTTAAGTTTTTGATTAATTTGAAGGTAGCCATATTATGAGCGATAAAAATAACACGTTAAAAGCACAAACTAAGGCAAAAATAGCAGCAGGGCGTAAAGGTAATCCTGATTTTATGAAAGGTGTTGATGAAACGATTGCACAAGCAAAAGCGTTTCAACAAGGTGCTAATGCACTTGATTTAAACCAAATCGCACCAAGTTTTGAGTTACCAAATCAGCATGGTCAATCGGTGCAGTTAACTGAGTTACTTGCTAAAGGGCCTATGGTTGTTACTTTTTATCGTGGAAGTTGGTGTCCGTACTGTAATTTACAGCTCAAAGCGCTTCAAGCACGTTTACCTGAAATTCACGCATTAGGCGCACAATTGGTGGCTATTAGCCCGCAAGTACCCGATGGCTCAATGAACGAAAGCGATATAAGTAACATGGATTTTTTAGTGCTGAGTGATCAAAATGCCGATGTAGCAGCAAGCTACGGCGTAGCATGGCAAGTGCCCACATTTTTACTCGAGCATATGCGAGTAGACCGAGGCCTAGATTTAGAGTCGGTTAACAATGGCAATAGTAGTGTTTTACCGATCCCTGCCACCTTTGTTTTAGATAAACAAGGTAAAGTGACTTGGCGTTATGTTGATGTTGATTATCGTACTCGTTCTGAGCCAGAAGATATAATTAACGCTTTGAAAAATTTAGTATAAAAAACTTAATTTAAAAAGTCAGAACCCTCGAAGAGCTTGCAATGCCTAAGCTCTTTAACCTTAATTTAAAGTTTCTAATGCTTCCCTCTTATAATCAGATGCAAGGTCGATTACAATACATACATCTAAAAGGCGTATTGCCTTTATCTGCACGCTAAAAGAGTGGATTTTATATTTCATGGCAATCAAACTTGCAATTAATGGTTTTGGTCGTATTGGTCGAAATATTGTCCGCGCGTTATACGAGTCTGGTTTGAGCGACGATATAAAAATTGTTGCGATTAACGAACTTGCTGATCCTGAAGCTATTGCTCATTTATTAAAATACGACACATCCCACGGTCGTTTTTCTTTTCCTGTAAAACTTGGTGAAGACACCATTAGTGTTGCAGGCGATACCATTGCACTTTTTTGTGAAGAAAACCCAATTGAATTACCTTGGCAAACGCTCGATGTAGACGTTGTACTTGAATGTACGGGTGTTTATCACTCGCGTGAACATGCGCAGTTACATATTACCGCAGGCGCTAAAAAGGTGTTGTTTTCGCATCCGGCCGATAACGATGTTGATGCTACGATTGTGTATGGCATTAACGACGATGAGCTTAAAAACGAACACACAATTGTGTCTAACGGCTCGTGTACAACTAACTGTGTTGTGCCGGTTATTAAAGTATTAGATGATGCATTTGGTATTGAGTCGGGCGCTATTACAACAATTCATGCGTCGATGAACGATCAACAAGTGATTGATGGTTATCATCATGATTTACGCCGTACTCGCGCTGCAAGCCAATCAATTATTCCAGTTGATACAAAGCTCGCCCGTGGTATAGACCGTATTTTACCTAAATTTAAAGGCCGTTTTGAAGCCATAGCTGTACGTGTACCGACTATAAATGTCACGGCAATGGATTTAAGTGTAACGGTTAATACCGATGTAGATTTAAATGCAGTAAATAATGCACTTAAAGCACAAGCAAAAGACCGCTTAGAAGGTATTTTAAGTTATACCGAAGAGCCGCTTGTATCGGTTGATTTTAATCACGACCCACATTCTTGTATTATTGATGGCACACAAACACGTGTCAGCCACAAACGACTGATAAAGTTATTAGTATGGTGTGATAACGAATGGGGTTTTGCTAATCGTATGCTCGACACAGCGCGTGCTATGATGGCAGTGAATAAGTAATTTATTAATATAATAATTTTAAACGTATTTTTCAGGTTCAGTATCGTTAACTAAGGAGATGTTCATGTCGGTCATAAAAATGGCAGATTTAGATTTAAACGGCAAACGCGTATTAATTCGTGAAGATTTAAATGTACCAGTTAAAGCAGGTAAAGTGACGTCAGATGCGCGTATTCGTGCAGCACTACCTACTATTAAACTAGCCCTTGAGAAAGGCGCTAAAGTAATGGTTATGTCACACCTTGGCCGTCCTACGGAAGGGGAATACGATGAAGCGTTTTCGCTTGCACCTGTAGCTGATTACTTAAACGATGCCCTAGAGCAAACTGTACGTTTAGAAAAAGATTACTTAAACGGTGTTGATATTGCTGATAACGAAGTGGTTGTTTTTGAAAATGTGCGCTTTAACAAAGGCGAGAAGAAAAACGACGAAGCGCTATCTAAGCAACTAGCAGCACTGTGTGATGTATATGTAATGGATGCATTTGGTACGGCTCACCGTGCACAAGCGTCTACCCATGGCGTTGGCTTATTTGCTGATGTGGCATGTGCAGGTCCATTGTTATCGGCTGAGCTTGAAGCGTTAGGCAAAGCACTTGATAATCCAGCACGTCCATTAGTCGCGATTGTTGGTGGTTCTAAAGTATCTACTAAGCTAACCGTTTTAGATTCACTTTCTAAAATTGTTGACCAATTAGTTACCGGCGGCGGTATTGCAAATACCTTTATTGCTGCATCAGGTAGCCCAGTTGGTAAGTCGCTTTACGAACCTGATTTAATGGATGAAGCGAATCGTTTATGTGCAGCAGCGATTGCTAATAATGGTGAAATTCCGGTACCGACTGACGTAGTGGTTGGTAATGAGTTTTCTGAATCTGCTGTAGCTACGCTTAAAGATGTAAGCGAAGTAACAAGCAATGATATGATTTTTGATATTGGCCCTGATACAGCGAGCAAGCTTGCAAAAATTATTGCAAATGCAGGCACTGTTGTATGGAATGGCCCAGTTGGCGTGTTCGAGTTTGACCAGTTTGGTAATGGTACTCGTGCTATTGCACAAGCAATTGCTAACTCAAATGCGTTTTCAATCGCCGGTGGTGGTGATACCTTAGCCGCAATTGATAAATACGGCATTGCCGATAAAGTATCTTATATTTCTACTGGTGGTGGTGCGTTCTTAGAGTTTTTAGAAGGCAAAAAACTTCCTGCAGTTGAAATGCTAGAGTCGCGCGCTAAGTAATTTTAGTGGCGTAAGGTGAGGGGGTAATAGCCCTCACCGACAATTAATTACTAAATACCTCTCACCCTAATTTAGTCGTTAATTTAGACGGAATATTACTGCAAAGCAGTGGTTTTTCGTGGCGTTGTTATAACGCCAAACTAACACATCCGTTCAAACTAGATGGTAGGGAACTACTGTCGATAAATTGGAGAATACCCAATGGCTTTAATCAGTATGCGACAACTTTTAGATCATGCAGCAGAGCATGGTTACGGCGTACCTGCTTTTAATGTTAACAATCAAGAGCAAATGCGCGCAATAATGGAAGCGGCTGACAAAACAAACAGCCCAGTAATCGTTCAGGGATCAGCGGGTGCACGTGCTTATGCTGGTGCTCCATTTATTCGTCATATGATTTTAGCAGCCGTTGAAGAATGGCCACATATCCCAGTTGTAATGCATCAAGATCACGGCACATCGCCAGGTGTATGTCAGCGTTCAATTCAGCTTGGTTTTTCATCAGTAATGATGGATGGCTCATTAATGAGCGACGGCAAAACCCCTTCAAGCTACGAATACAATGTAGAAGTAACGCGCGAAACAGTTGCTATGGCGCATGCCTGTGGCGTATCTGTTGAAGGCGAGCTAGGTGTACTTGGTTCACTTGAAACAGGTGAAGCTGGCGAAGAAGATGGCGTTGGTGCAGAAGGGTTATTAACAACTGATCAAATGCTAACAGACCCTGAAGAAGCGGCTGATTTTGTAAATAAAACCCACGTTGATGCACTTGCAATTGCTTGCGGTACTTCACACGGTGCTTATAAATTTACTCGCCCACCAACAGATGACATTTTAGCGATTGATCGCATTAAAGCGATTCATGCTCGTATTCCTAACACGCACTTAGTGATGCATGGTTCATCTTCAGTTCCACAAGAGTGGTTAGAAATTATTAATCAGTACGGTGGCGAAATTCCAGAAACTTATGGTGTGCCAGTTGAGCAGATTGTTGAAGGCATTAAGTTTGGTGTTCGTAAGGTAAATATTGATACCGATTTACGTTTAGCATCTACCGGTGCAATTCGTCGTCATATGGCGCTTAACCCATCTAACTTCGATCCACGTAAATACCTAGCTGAAGCTACAAAAGCAATGACAGAGATTTGCGTTGCACGCTATAACTCGTTTGGTACTTCTGGCCAGGCTAGTAAAATTAAGCCAATTTCACTTGATGAAATGCACCTTAAATACTTAAGCGGCGAACTAGACCCTAAAATTAGATAATAGATCAATTTATAATTGATCATTATTACTAAGCCAGTAACTTTGTTGCTGGCTTTTTTAATGTCAGCCCTTTTTATATTACAGATTACGGTTTTTTGATCAGATCACTGCATTACCAACGCGGAATTTTGGGATCATGCATTTACTAACACAGCCTTTTTCGGATCATTACTTTACTAAGCCAAATACACTTTAATGCTATTTTGGGCTCTGAGATAATTTGATCGTTATTTATTTGTACAAACAATCAACAACTTATTGCTTTGACTAGGTACAACTCTGATCTGAGGGGGGATCGGCTTGGTAAAAATCTGATCCTTTATTTGGGGCTTAGTAAAATTTAGATCTATTTTTGAACGTATTGTTTGTTACACAGGCGGGTTTGTTGATTTTAAAATGGCTTTAAAGCTACTTTTAAACGATCGATCTGTCAAAATGTCTTGGTTAGTAAAACAATGATCCCAGCTAGTTTAATATTGTTTAGTGGTTTAAATAGCGATACAAAAAAGATAATTTCAAAAAGTTAGCTATTACATAAATTTATCGTAAATCTCTTTTTATTACGTTAAATATTAAAAAGGTTTTAAAAATATGACGTTAATGAGGTTTTTTGTCACTAATTTGTGTTTTTTTTACCACCATTTTAATTTACACGTTACACTTTCATAAAAATGTCATACTTAGTCATAATAATGAAAACTAATTCGATAGCGTAAGAGATAAATTGGAATGTCACGTAAAGTACTAGTCGTAGATGACGAAGCTCCTATCAGGGAGATGTTGGTTTTTGTTTTAGAGCAAAATGGATTTCAAGCAATTGAAGCAGAAGATTACGACTCTGCTATTGCAGCTATGGTTGAACCTTACCCAGATATGGTTTTACTTGATTGGATGTTACCAGGTGGAAGCGGTATTCAAATTGCTAAAAAGTTTAAGCAAAACGAACACACCCGCCAAATCCCAATTATTATGCTTACAGCTCGCGGCGAAGAAGAAGACAAAGTACGCGGCCTTGAAGTAGGTGCAGATGATTACGTCACTAAGCCGTTTTCTCCTAAAGAGCTTATGGCACGTATTAAAGCGGTTATTCGCCGTGTATCGCCAACCTCATTAGAAGAAGCTATTGAAGTACATGGCCTGCGTTTAGACCCTATTTCGCATCGTGTTACCTCAGAAGGTAACGAGCTTGATATGGGGCCAACCGAATTTAGATTACTGCACTTTTTTATGACTCACCCAGAACGTGTTTATAGCCGTGAACAACTGCTTGATCATGTGTGGGGAACTAACGTTTACGTAGAAGATCGCACGGTTGATGTGCACATTCGTCGCCTGCGTAAAGCAATTGGCCCACTTGGACATGACCGTTTGGTGCAAACAGTACGTGGCGCTGGGTATCGTTTTTCAAGTAAGCTGTGATCAGCTTAAAGCTTAGCTAATGTGTAAAATACGCATGTATTACTACTCTAAGGTAAAGTGAGTGTATGTATCGAGTTGTTAATAAACAGGCGTTAGTTAAACGCCTGTTTATCTATTTTTTACCCTTACTATTAATTGGTGTGCTGGTTGGCGCGCCATTTTTGCTTTTATTTTTAGGATCTTTTTCTCTCCTTATTTGGCACTACCATCAACTTTATCGTTTGAGCGATTGGCTACTTAATCAACGCAGCTTTAATCCGCCAGAGGGTGAGGGGGCATGGGAGCAAGTGTTTGAAGGTATTTATCATCTCCAGCACCGTAATCGTAAAAAACGTAATGAGCTTGCAGATTTAATTCGTCGCTTTCGCGATGGGGCTGAAGCGGTACCTGATGCGGTAGTGGTATTACAAAACGATTTAAGTATTGTGTGGTGTAATCAATTAGCCCTTAAAGTGCTTGGTTTGCAGTGGCCTACGGATCATGGTCAGCGCCTTGATAATTTAATTCGCGAACCTAAGTTTGCTAAATACATGCACAAAGGCGAATTTGACGATGCGCTTGAGCTGGATAACGGTCACAGTATTGAGCAGGTGCTTGAGTTTAGGGTAATGCCATATGCAAGTACGCAACTTATGGTTGTGGTACGTGATGTAACGCGCTTAAAACAGCTAGAACAGATGCGTAAAGACTTTGTAGCCAATGTGTCGCATGAACTACGTACACCGCTTACAGTGGTTACAGGGTATCTTGAGATGATGGATGGCGACATGATGCCGCCGCCAGCAATGTGGAACAAAGCGCAAAATACTATGCTTGAACAATGCAAGCGCATGGATAGCTTAGTCAGCCAATTACTATCGCTTTCGCGTATTGAAGGTGCTCGTCGCCAAGACAATGATAAAGCTATAAATGTACCGCAATTACTTGGTTATATTCACACTGAAGCAAACTCAATTAATCAGGACAAAGGCCACGAACTTATTTTTGATATTGATAAAACCCTTGATATTAAAGGCTCTGAGGATGAACTGCGTAGTGCGTTTTCTAATTTAGTATTCAACGCGATTCATTACACAAAACCAGGCGGTAAAGTAGAAGTATGCTGGCAGCGCAAAAACAATAAAGCGTGTTTTAGTGTTACCGATAATGGTGATGGTATTGCGCCTGAGCATATTAACCGATTAACTGAGCGTTTTTATCGTGTTGACAAAGCTCGCAGTAGAACAACAGGTGGCTCAGGCTTAGGGCTCGCTATAACAAAACATGTGTTAACTCGCCATGATAGTAAATTAAATATTCGTAGTGAAGTTAACAAAGGATCGTGTTTTTCTTTTGAGTTTTCAATAGATAAGATAGTTTCGCTGACTAAATAATTAAGCTAATAGGTCAAGTCATAAAAGTGTCATTTAAGAGTAATGTAACTGTCATGTACTCACTTTAGAGTGGGCAGCAGTTAGAAAATGGAACGAACAAACCGGAGAACTCTACATGAAATTTAAAAACTTAGTTGCCGCAATGGGTGTGGCTGTTACAACTTTCGTATCTGCACAAGCAGTTGCTCTAGACCAAAATATTCCTGAGTATCAAAAAATTAGTGGTGTTTCAGGCAACTTTTCATCAGTAGGTTCTGACACTTTAGCCAACATGATGACGTTTTGGGCTGAAGAGTACAAACGTATTTACCCAAATGTAAATATTCAGATTCAAGCAGCAGGTTCTTCTACTGCTCCACCGGCACTTACCGAAGGTACAGCTAACCTAGGTCCAATGAGCCGTAAAATGAAATCTAAAGAAATCGAAGCGTTCGAAAAACGTTACGGTTACAAGCCAACAGAAGTTCGCGTAGCTATTGATGCACTTGCTGTATTTGTACATAAAGATAACCCAATTGAAGGTCTTCGTATTGACCAAGTAGATGCTATCTTTTCATCTACTCGTAAATGTGGCGCACCAGAGCAAGTTAACCGTTGGAGCGATGTTGGTCTAACAGGTGATTGGGCAGCTAAAGATGTGCAACTTTACGGACGCAACTCAGTATCAGGTACGTATGGTTACTTTAAAAAGAAAGCACTGTGTAAAGGTGATTTCCGTAATAACGTAAATGAGCAACCGGGTTCTGCATCAGTAGTACAGTCAATTTCATCTTCATTAAATGCAATTGGTTACTCAGGTATAGGTTATAAAACATCGGGCGTACGTACAGTACCGCTAGCTAAAAAAGGCGATAACTTTGTTGATGCAACACTTGATAACGTTGCACAAGGTAAATATCCATTATCTCGCTTTTTATACCTTTATGTGAATAAGCACCCAAACAAGCCGTTGTCTCCAATGGAAGCGCAATTCTTAAAAATGGTACTTTCAAAAGATGGTCAGCAAATTGTAGAAAAAGATGGTTATGTACCACTTTCTGCAAAGCTAGTAGAGACAGAACTTAAGAAGCTTGGTTTAAATTAATAAACTATAAGCAATAAAAAACCGCTCATTGAGCGGTTTTTTTGTGACTAAAACTAAAAACTTTAAGGAATTAAATATTACCTAATTTTTCGGCTTGTGCTTTACATTGATTATAGCTCTCAACACATTTTCCAGAGCATACTTGTTGCTTTAAGCCCTCAGCAGTTGTTTGCTGTTCACAACTACTTTCACACTGGTAGTTTTGTTGAGCACACTGATTCATTTCAGGGTTTTCAACTTGGTTTTGACAACCTGCTAATAGTGCAAAAGTAAGGGCGACTACGCTTGTTTTTATTAAAGAGTGCATGCTTCTTATCCTTAAAATGGAGTCGCAATAATATTAAATTTCGACTTGGATATTGTCGATTAATCTAACACCACCAAAATAGGCTGCGGCTAAAATAACAAATTGAGTATCTTCGATTGTAGCAGTTTTTAATGTATCTCGTTGAGCAATCTCAAAATAGTCTGGTTTTAGGCCTGCTTGCTCTAAACTTTGTTTAGCTAAGCTTTCAAGTTTTACAAAGTCTTTCTCGCCACTTTTAAGTTGCTCAGCGCACGTATTAAGGGCTTTAAACAATACGGTTGCAGTCGCTTTTTGATCATCAGATAAGTAACCATTACGTGAGCTCATAGCAAGGCCAGAAACTTCTCGCATTGTAGGTACACCAATAACTTCAACCGGAATTGATAAGTCGCGTGCCATAGTTTTGATTACTTGCAGTTGCTGAAAATCTTTTTCACCAAAGCAGGCGTAATCTGGTTGCACTAAGTTAAATAACTTAGTCACGATTGTTGCAACACCTCTAAAGTGACCTGGACGTGAGCCGCCGCAATAGCCTAATGAAATGTCAGGCACATCTACAAAACTTTGTGCACCCAGTCCATTAGGATAGATTGTTTCTACACTTGGGGTAAATACAATATCAGTGCCTAGTTCAGCAAGGCCTTGTTTGTCTTCGTTTAGCGTACGAGGATAGTTATCTAAATCTTCGTTAGCACCAAATTGCATTGGGTTTACAAAAATACTTACAACGACTTTGTCGGCCAAGTTTTTTGCTTTTTCTACTAGCGAAAAATGCCCACGGTGCAAGTTGCCCATTGTTGGCACAAGCGCCACGCTAAGACCTGCTTGGCGCCATGCTTTAATTTGACTACGTAACGATCTGATTTCAGTTATTGATTGCATTATTTAAACTCATGTTCAGCGCTTGGAAATGCGCCACTTTTAACATCTGTACAATACTTTTGAACGGCTGCAGGCATATTGCCTGTTTCGAGCAAAAAGTTTTTAGAAAATTTAGGAATGTAACCTGCCGAAATACCAACCAGGTCATGCATTACCAGTATTTGGCCGTCAGTTAAGCTGCCTGCACCAATACCAATAGTTGGGATACTTAGAGCGTCTGTAATGCGTTTTGCCAGGGCACTTGGAATACACTCAAGTACTAATAATTGCGCGCCAGCGGCTTCAAGTGCTTTCGCGTCATCAATCATTTTTTGTGCTTTATCTTCTTCGCGACCTTGTATTTTAAAGCCACCAAATACATGAACTGACTGTGGTGTAAGGCCTAAATGCCCGCAAACTGGGATACCTTGTTGAGTGAGTGCTTTAATGCTCTCGTAAAGCCACTCTCCGCCTTCAAGTTTAATCATGTTTGCGCCAGCGCGCATAAGCTCAGCTGCATTTTTACAGGTATCACTAACGCTTGAGTAGGTCATAAAAGGTAAGTCAGCAATTACAAATAATTCACGGCTACCTGCGCGTACACAGCGGGTATGATATGCAATATCTTGATTTGTTACGCCAAGGGTGTCATCGCCGCCTTGTAGTACCATGCCCAATGAGTCGCCCACTAAAATAACTTCAACGCCGTTATCATGAAATAACTTTGCAAAACTAGCGTCGTAGGCTGTTAATGCAGTAATTTTGTTATTTTCTGCTTTCATTTTATTTAAAGTAGAAACGGTTATTTTAGACATAATATCCTCGCAGGCAAAAGCCTAGGTTAATTACAGAGGTAATTGTTGTAAGTCGTTGAGCGGTAAGTTATTTGCAATGGTTTTTAATGCAATGCCGCTAGGTAAAATAAGTTCAGGTGCAAGCTCTAATAGTGGATAAACCACAAACTCGCGATCACTCAAACCATAATGAGGCACGGTTAAGCGCGCCGTATTTATAATTTGATCATCAAATAATAGGGTATCGATATCAAGTGTGCGTGGACCCCAACGCTCAGCTTTTCTTACTCGACCATGCTCAAGCTCAATACTTTGTGTTAAATCAAGTAATTGCTCTGGATCAAGGGTCGTTTTAATACAGGCTACGGCATTGATATAGTCTGGTTGATCTTGTGGGCCCATAGGCTTACTTGCATAGTAATGCGATACGTTTACAAATTCACAATTAGGCAGCTTTTTAAGCGCAATTATCGCGTTATCAAGCTGCTCTTTTGGTGAGTTTAGGTTGGCACCTAAACCCAAATAAACACAATGCATGTTATTACTCAGTTGGCTTTTTAGTAGGACGACGGCGCTTTCGCGGCTTAGGACCACCTTGATGACCTAAGCTTTTAACCATCTCTTTTTGGCCGTTTATATCTTTACTTAAGTATTGTGTCCACCACTGAGCAAGCTCTGTATGCTGAGTTTCGCCTGCATCTACGCGTAATAATAAAAAGTCGTAAGCGGCTTTAAAGCGAGGTTGTTGCGTTAGCCTGTATGCACGTTGGCCAGCACGTTTATCTAAGCGGTGCTGTATATGCCAAATATCGCGAGCACCTAAAGTAAAGCGCTTAGGAACAGCTATATGCTGTGAATTATCGCTTAGTACTTTATTCATTGCTTGTGCGAAAGCATCGTATTCAGATAATTGCTCTTGGCTTTGAATTTTTTTAGTGCGCTCAAGCAGTGGGAACCAAAGTAGGGCAGCAAAAATAAACGCCGGTGTTACTTTTTTATCGGCATTAATACGCTTGTCGGTATTTTGAAACATTTGCTGAATAAGCGTGTGCTCTAAGCCACTTGGGTTTTTATCTAAAATTTTATCAAGTTCAGGAAAAAGTGAGCGGAATAAGCCGTATTTACGCAGCATTAAAAAGTTAGCTTCGGCCTTGCCGTTTAAAAACAGTTTAAGAATTTCTTCAAATAAACGAGCTGGCGGAATGTTATCAAGCAAGCTTGCAAGCTCGCTAATTGGCTTTTCACTTTTAGGCGCAATGCTCATATCAAGCTTAGTGGCAAAACGTACTGCACGTAACATACGAACAGGGTCTTCGCGGTAACGCGTTTCAGGATCGCCAATAAGCTCGATTTGTTTAGCTTTAATTGCCGCTAAGCCGTTGGCGTAATCGTGAATACTAAAATCTTTAATTGAGTAATAAAGTGCGTTGATTGAAAAGTCGCGGCGCTCTGCGTCTTCTTCAATACTGCCAAATACGTTGTCACGAAGTAATTGACCTTCATTGCTTGATTGGCTTATTTGATTTTTGTCTTCTTGCGCTTCGTGGTGGCCACGCATTGTTGCCACTTCGATAATTTCACGGCCAAATACAATGTGTGCTAGACGAAAGCGACGACCTATCAGGCGACAGTTTCTAAATAGTTTTTTTACCTGATCTGGAGTTGCATTAGTAACTACGTCAAAATCTTTTGGCTGTTGGCCTAACAATATATCGCGAATACAACCACCAACAAGGTAGGCATCGTAGCCACCGTCTTTTAAGCGGTATAATACTTTGATTGCATTTGGGCTAAATTGTTTGCGAGAAATACCATGCTCACCACGAGTGACAACAATAGGTTCACTGCTTACAGAAGCGCTTTCGGC
Source organism: Pseudoalteromonas sp. NZS100 (assembly GCF_015864815.1). Taxonomy (NCBI): domain Bacteria; kingdom Pseudomonadati; phylum Pseudomonadota; class Gammaproteobacteria; order Alteromonadales; family Pseudoalteromonadaceae; genus Pseudoalteromonas; species Pseudoalteromonas sp. NZS100. The sequence continues at coordinate 37,523 of NZ_JADYWM010000011.1, read as the reverse complement.
ACTGGTATTCGGGCCGATTATTTGTCGGCAAAATTGAAAAAGCTTGGAAATAATAGTCTGTCTCCTAGAAGGTGTGATTGACTCTGCATCGCAATCAAAAGTTACAGCAAATAGGGCGGTTATAACCCAGTACAAGCTGTTTGACGTAATTAGCATATATTTAGGCGGCTATCATATACCAGCAGGGTTTAAAAATTAAGTTGATGTGTTGAAATTAAGCCGTTTTTAGCTATTTTATTTACTTAAATGTGTAAATTGGACTTTCTGGCTATGTGGATGTTGAGAAATTTGTATTTCGGATACTTGGGGGACCTGTTTTAAGCTAAAGTTTTTAATTCCCCAATCGATTAATTGTTCTATATTTAAGTCGCTTAAATCAGCTATAACAGGTAGCCCTAAAAATTCAAAAGCGCTAAGTAAAGCAGGCTTTGGATTTTGTTTACAAATGGCGGGGGCATAATTTTGTTTAGACAGTTTAAAACCGGGTTTGGCAACCGCTAAAGGTAAATGAGCAAATTCAGGTACAGGGCTGTCGAGTTGTTTAAACAAACTAATTTGCCGAGCTGTTGGTTCAATTAAATCTGCGCCTCTTACGATTCGATTTATCCTTTGATCGATATCATCGACGACCACAACAAGTTGATATGCAAATAAACCGTCACTGCGTTTAATTAAGTAATCTTCGTGGGATAATGCACTATTTACCGATATATCACCTTGAATTAAATCACTAAATTGGGTCGTTGGATGTTGCTGAACTAAACGAAGTGCGCCGGATTGAGTATGATGATTAAGTGCTTTGCAATGCCCCTGATAAATACCACCAATGGCTTTTATTTGCTTTCGAGTACAGGTGCAACCATAAACAAGGTTTTGCTCTAAAAGTGAGTGGGTAATATCTTGATATAAAGACAGACGCTGCGTTTGGTATACAACAGGTTCATCCCAATAAAGGGCGTAGGCTTGTAAGGTATTTAGAATATCGGAGTCGGCGTTTTTAACCACGCGCGTAGTGTCAATGTCTTCTATACGAACTAACCATTTTCCTTGATTAGCTTTTGCATCTAGGTAGCTACCCACAGCCGCTACAAGTGAGCCAAAATGTAATGGCCCAGAAGGAGACGGCGCAAAACGACCGCGATATTTACGCATAGGCGCAGTAACGGCTGTAGGAGACATAACTAACTAATAAGTTTTAATTAGCCGCGTCCAGATTGCTTTTCTTTGATTTCTGCAAGTGTTTTACAGTCTACGCATAAATCGGCAGTAGGACGTGCTTCTAAGCGACGTATGCCAATTTCGATGCCACAAGACTCACAAAAGCCAAAATCATCTTCTTTAATCAAATTAATTGTTTTTTCAATTTTTTTGATTAATTTACGTTCGCGGTCACGAGTACGAAGTTCTAAAGAGAATTCTTCTTCTTGTGCAGCGCGGTCAACTGGGTCAGGAAAGTTAGCAGCTTCGTCTTGCATGTGCGATTTAGTACGATCAACTTCGTTACGTAAATCGTTACGCCAAGTCTCTAAAATTGCTCTAAAATGAGCACGTTGTGCATCATTCATGTACTCTTCGCCTGGTTTTTCTTGGTATGGTTCTAAACCGGCTTGAGCCAATAAACCATGTTTCTTTTGGTCTGGCATAACTCTCTCCTAAATCCTTAATTTAATGCCTCAGCATTAGCCGGCGGTATAAATAACAGAATCTTATACCCTAGGCAAATTTATTTTTAATTAATCGAATTAGCTTCAACCATGCTTACTGAGTAAAAAGTGTATTAATAGTTTATTTACACTTTTAATTAATTCACATATTCGCTTTCTAAAACTTGCCTTGTTATATGGGCAAAAGCTTTAAAAACAAGTTAATTTTTATAATTCACTTTTTACCACTTTCTATAATTAGGGTGCTTTGTAAATTACGCTTAGTTCAATCCCTTGGTTTATTACACTATTCTATAAATGCTATTCTTTTATGAAGTAAGACTCCATTAGCTGAAATTTTGGCTTTGTATGCTAATACTTCAACACCGGCTATTATTGCTTGGTTTAATAACGTGGCGTATTTTTTATCAATATGCGCAGCTGCACTTACGGTATTTATTCCTTCATGCAAAACAGCGAACAGTAATACTGCTCGGTGGCCTTGTTCGATCATTTCTATTAGTTCGCGAATATGCTTTTGTCCACGCAGTGTTTGCGCATCAGGAAAGTAGCCTTGCCCGCTTTGTGGTGCATCTTCGCTTAATAATGTGACTGATTTAACTTCTACATAGCAATCGGGCTTATTTTCGTCTGTGAGTAAAAAGTCGATACGACTGTTTTCGCTGCCGTACTTCACTTCGCTTTGCAATTGACTGTAGTCGAGTAGCTCGCTTATCACATTATTGTTTATTGCTTCTTCTACTACTTTATTAGCCACCGCTGTATTTACACAAATAAGCTGCGATAAGTTATTTTGCGTAAGTTCTAATGAATGCGGGTATTTTCGTTTTGCGTTATCGCTTGTTGAATAAAAAGCAGTAAAGCCTGGCTCAGCGCATCCCGTCATTTTACCTGTATTTGCACAGTGGGCGGTAAATTCGCTGCCATCACTTAATTGTAAATCAGCTAAAAAGCGTTTGTAGCGCTTTAATAATATGGCTGGTTGCAGCGCTGGCGTGTACTTCATAATAACTTCCAAAGCGTAAACACTGCTCAGCAGTGTGATTTATGTTATTTATCTCAAGCTGTTGGGAACTTAAGCGCTCTATAGTAAACTCGGTGGCACATTTAAGTGCAAGGGAATTCTAACATGAGTGAAAAATTTGTTGTTCAACTAAGCGAACAAGCAGCAGCGAGTCATTGGGGCGATAATGCGTCATTGTCTTTTAACGAGCGTGGTGCAACTGTTCATTTATCTGAGCAAGACACATTAAAAAATGTTCAAAAAGCAGGCCGTACTATTGCAAGCCAAGGCGTTAAAAATGTTGAATTAGCAGGTGATACTTGGTGTACAGAAAGCCAGTGGGCTTTTTACCAAGGCTTTGTAACACCAAAATCATTAAACGGTGTTGAGTTTGTTGATAACGCACAATCAGATATTAAAGAACTTGCTCACTTAAAAACGTCAGCAATTTGGGCACGTGAAATGGTTAACGGTACTGCCGATGACATTTACCCAGAAAGCCTAGCTGAAAAAGCAGCTGAGTTTATTCAATCATTAGCGCCTGAACACGTAAGTTACCAAATTATTAAAGGTGATGCGTTACTAGAACAACAGTGGATTGGTATTCATGCAGTTGGTCGCGGTAGTGTTCGCCCACCAGTATTGCTTGAGCTTGATTACAACCCAACAGGCGACGAAAATGCACCAGTAAGTGCTGCGCTTGTAGGTAAAGGTATTACGTTTGACTCAGGTGGTTACTCAATTAAATCAAGCGAAGGTATGCTTGGTATGAAGTGCGACATGGGCGGCGCTGCAACAGTAACAGCAGGTTTAGCATTGGCTATTAACCGTGGTATTGAAAAACGTATTAAGCTGTTTTTATGTTGTGCTGAGAACTTAATTTCGGGTCATGCATACAAATTAGGTGACATTCTTACTTATAAAAATGGCACAACAGTTGAAATTGTAAACACGGATGCTGAAGGTCGCTTAGTACTTGCTGATGGCTTAATGGCAGCAGGAGAGACTGGCGCTCCACTTATCATTGATGCAGCAACACTAACTGGAGCAGCGCTTGTTGCTGTTGGCCAAGAGTACAATGCATTATTTGCACTTGATAAAGAACTTGCACGTGAAGTTGAAAGTTTTGCATCTCAAGAAATGGAAGCTGCTTGGCCACTTCCTCTTGAAAAATGGCATCAACAAAACTGCCCATCTCCTTATGCTGATACGGCAAATAGCCGTGCACAAAAGGGTGGCGGTTACGGCGGTGCATCGAATGCTGCAGGCTTTTTATCACGCTTTGTGCCAAACGATGGCAAAGGCTGGGTGCACATAGATTTAGCTGCTGCTTTTAACATGGGCAGTACAAGCCAATGGGCAGCGGGCGCAACAACTCAAGGTATGCGTACGGTTGCTCGTACCCTACAAGAAAAAGCATAATATTTACTAAATTATGCTTTTTACACTAAAAATAGGCACCCTTGGGTGCCTATTTTTTAATTTACAGGCAAGCAATTTTATTTCATTTGCGGTAAAATCCGTCGCCAATACCTGTTTGAGTTTAATTTTTGCTTAACTCTAAGCTGCGCTCAAATCTTATATCCACCACTGGGGTTTCTAATTATGTCAGATAAGTGCTACATCACAGCTCAACAGCTGCTTGAAGATTCGTTCCGCGTAGCGGCACAAGTATACCAAGATGGCTTTCGTCCTGATTTTATTATTGGTATTTGGCGAGGTGGTGCACCGATCGGTATTGCTGTTCAAGAATATTACGATTATAAAGGCATTGAGACTGACCACATTGCAGTACGTACATCGTCTTATTACGGTATTGGTAAACAATCTAAAGAAATTAAAGTCCACGGTTTGCATTACATTGTTGAGAACGCAAATGCTGGCGACTCATTATTAATTGTTGATGATGTATTTGACTCTGGTCGTAGCATTGTTGCATTAAAAGAAAAGCTTTCAGAGCTTATGCGCTTAAACTTGCCACGTGATATTCGTATTGCATGTCCGTACTACAAGCCAAAAAACTCAAAAGTAGACACTGTTCCAGATTATTATATTCATGAGTCTGAAGAGTGGTTAGTGTTCCCGCATGAACTATCGGGTTTAACACCGGATGAAATTATTGCAGGTAAATCTGATCTTGTGAAAATTCATGACATTTTGCTAGAGAAGTAATCAGTAATTTGTATAAATAAAAAAAGGCCGTTAAGGCCTTTTTTTATGGGTAAATTTTAAATAACTTAAAGTTGAGCAAAGCTATCTACGTATTCACTTAGCTTTGGTATATCGACTGCTTGTAAGCCATCGTTACTTCTAAGTACCAAGCCTTTTTCGACAAGTTCTGTAACAACACGTCTGTAAGCTCGCTCAGTGGTAGCAAAGCGTTCGGCTTCAGCATTTACAGTTGGATAGGCTCTAAGTAGCGTAGGGTTGTTGTTCTCGGCTCTTAGTAAGCAATCTTTGGCTATGTTGTAGCTCAATGGTAGTAGTAGCTTATCTAAATTGATTTTTTGGTTTTCCTGAAATTTAGCCGCAATAGTTTGTGCGGTGTATAAACTCAGTTCTGGTTTTTCCAGCAACAGAGCACGCCAATGTCTTAATTCAATAAGATTATAAGTTACATCGCTAAAGCACGTTACCGTATAAATACACGGATTATTATTTAGCGCTTCTATTTCACCAATAAGGGTGTTGTTACAATCCAATTGTCCTAACAGCAGGCGTCGTCCATTACCTACGTCGTAACTAAACGACACAGTGCCACTGCGTACAAGCACAAGCTTGCTTAAAGGCTGATCTTGATGGATCAGAACTTCTTTTTTTGATTGTTGATAGCTACTACCGGCAAAGGTTAAAAGCTGATCAACAAGGTAACTAGAAAAATGGTATTGAAACATCAATGTGCTCTTCGGACATTTGTCCTATTTATTACATCTTAATGACGTTAGCATTAAGACACTAAGAATTTACGCTAACTTGCTACTAATATTATTAGCTTTGCTAATAGTATTATTTTACCTTCATTTCCCGTGTAATGATTTAAGAATTTGCTGGTATTTTCCGGCAAACTTTTTCAGGTTTTTAAGCAAGTTAGCTTTTTTATTTTGTTGTAACTTTGCAATACTTATAAGTGCCATAAGTTAGCAGTACATGTAATGCTAACCTAAAGGCTAGGAGAGAACAATTGAGTTGGGAATATTTAGGCTATATTGCATCAGCTTTATTGGTTGCATCGTTAACAATGACAGATGTAGTAAAACTGCGTTGGTACAACATGTTTGGTTGTATTGTATTTACTGCATACGGTGTTGCCATTGGCGCAGTACCTGTTATTTTTACCAACGGCTTATTGTCGCTTGTAAATTTATACCACATTATAAAAATATATCGCCAACCTAAGGTTGAAGACGCTAAAAGCTAAAATAAGTTATCTGCACAAATAAGTTAATGATTTCAATTAAAATCAAAACTTCAGTTTTTTGTGCATTCAGGCTTGAAGTGAATACAGATAATCTCATATCACTCTACATAACTTTCCTTTGAACCTTGCTGTAATCTCTTACTTGAAAGATGATTACCTTAGGTTTTAATACGCCGAACGTTAGCTAAATTCTGTTCGCGGATAACAAATATATAAATAAGCGCTTCTAAAAATTCCATTAAAAAATCCGATAGCAGTAAACTGCTATCGGATTTTTTATCTGTTATACCAACCTGCTTATATATGAATCTATTTAATGCTTCAAAGCGCTTAAATATTTATGTAGGTTGTGGTATTTACGCTTTTTCTAAATCTTCAACGTCACCTAAGCCAGCAGTTAGTTCTTCAAGTAATTGCTTTATTTCCTCTGAAGCTAAAATAAAGTCAGCATCAAGTTTTAAAGCCATATCTTCTTTAGGAATATCTGCGTTCTCTTCTTTTAGAGTTTCAGAGTAGCTTAAACGCTTGATAGAGCCATCGTTTTGCAGCATAAACTTGAGGCGTTCTTGCCAATCAAGTGCCAGTTTAGTTACGCGTTTACCACTTTCTAAGTGCGATTTAACCTCATCACATGCCAGATCATGGCCTTTTAGTTTTACTTGTGCACCGCTGTCGTCAGCTTCTTCAAGCTCAGCGTCAGAGCCAATAGCAAAGCCTTCTGGTGTACTAAAGTTAGTTAACCAATCAGTTAAGAATACATCTAGGTCGTAGTTAGCAAACGCAGGTACAACTGGGAGCGTTCCTAACGATTTACGAAGTAGTGCCAGTAGCTCTTCAGCTTTATTAAAGCTGCCACTATTTACAACCACCCAGCCATTTTCTTGGTCAATAAAGGCAAATTGTAAGCTCGACTTTTTAAATGCCTGGGGTAGAAGAGTATGAAGAGTGTTTTCTTTTAATTCGTCTTTTTCTTTCTTTTTAACAGGGCGGTTTTCTTCGGCTTCTATCTGATCAATTTTCTCAGCAACTAGTTCGTTGATAACAGAAGCTGGGAGTACTTTTTCTTCACGTTTTGCGCAAACTAAAATACTTTTTTGAGAAAAATGCGATAGTGTTTCGCCATGCTTTCCAAACGCTTTCGTCCAACCAAATGTTGCAAGCTCTTGACCAGTACATGGGCGAAATAAATCTTGCTCTAATGCTTTATCAAAATCTTCTTGGGTGTATGAAACGTCTTGCTTAAAGCGGTAACAAATAAGGTTACTAAACCACATAGGGGAATTGATCCATTTGAAAAATTTGTCCAATCATAGCAATAAAAACAGCATCTCGAAATGACTGATTTGTTACTAGGGCGTGTTGAACTTTATGGATTGAAATTTGTTCAATCCAAGGAAGATTAAATCGCAGCGCGAGGTTTGTAACCTAGTGGGCTCGGTAACTGCTCCTGCGTTACCCTACAGGCTTACATCCATGTAAGAATAAGTAAAAACCGAGCAAAGCTTCCGCGTCCTGCTCACGCCCCTTACCTACATCCATGTAGGCAACAAAGAGTTAATCGTCCCTAGATCGAGCTCAAAGGGCAGCGCATGTTTGGTATTTATGCTGCGTTATCAAATATTTATGGGGAATAACCACACTACATAGGCTCTGCCTTGCCTAAAAACCAAACATGTCGCTGCAAATTCAACCACCAAAGATCAACACGCCCTAATAATTTAATGCATATACTTTTTTTTATTCATATTTATCAAAAATAGGCATTGGCTTAGCCATGTTCTTTGGAAATTGAATATAGTAACGCAGACCTTTACCAGGTTCACTCGTTGCATCAATAGATCCACTAAGAGTTTGTTTAACTAAATTAAACATTATATGGGTACCTAATCCGCTTCCGCCCTCATCGCGTTTAGTCGTAAAGAATGGGTCAAACAATTTTTTCAATTGCTCACTGATAACTCCGTTACCGTCATCTTTGTAATCAATTGTTAAGTTAGTGTCATCTGCGCTTATTTTGATATCCATCACACCGTTGCTTTTACCTTCAAAGCCATGAATGAGTGAATTCATAATTAAGTTAGTAAAAATTTGGCTGATGGCGCCTGCCGGTAAATTTAAAACTAAATCATCAGGGCATTCTAATTTTATTGTATGGGATGTCTTTTTTAGTTTTGGATGCAGTGAGCGTATTACTTCGTTAGTGTAATCTTTAAAGTTAATAGTTCTTACAGCTTCACTGGCCTGATCGACCGCTATTTGCTTAAAGCTAGCAATAAGCTCTGAGGCTCTATCTAAGTTAGTGGTTAACAAGCTTGTACTTTGTTTTGCTTCGTTAATAAATTCTTCTAGTGCTTTTGGTGAAAGTGTTTTTTCACTGTAAGCAATTTCGAGTTTATTCAAGCGTTCTTGCAAAAACGATATTGCCGTTACACCTATACCAATAGGGGTGTTTATATCATGTGTAATACCCGCCACAAGTCCGCCTAGTGCGGCCATCTTCTCTGTGCCCAATAAACGTTCCTGTGCAAGGCTTAACTCTTCTATATAACGCTGAGATTCAGTTTGTTTTGTAATTAGCTCTTGCTCTGTGCTGCGGCGTAAATCTATTTCTTCAGTGAGCACAATTTTTTGCTTTTCAAGTTCGTATTTTTGCTGTTGTAATTCCATCATTGCTTGGCTTAAGTTTGATGTTTTACGGGCTACGTCTTGCTCTAGTTGTATGTTGTGATGATCGAGCTTTTCGTTACTAATAATGAGTTCTTTTTGGGTGTGCTCAAGCTCTTTTCTGTACTGAACCACTTTATCTATTAGTTTGTTAAACGACTGCTCCATTACTTTTAGTTCGTTATGCTCCTCTGTTTCTATTTCTATGTGCTGTCCTTCTAGCTCATCTAATTCTAGGTTTTCTAGTTGCTCAGTAAGCTCAGCTAAGGGATCTGTAAGAAGCTTTCTAAATGCCATTAAAAATAAAATAATTAAAAAGGTGGTTTTAATCATCGCATTACCAATCAAAAAGTAGATTGATACCATAATTCGGCTGAAAACAACTTCTCGGCTAGAGAACAAGGTAACGTCGCCCACTTGGGTAGCACGGCCAGAAAATTCAAAAATAAGTGGAAAGGTGTAACCAAACAGACCGGATTTCGCGTCTTCTAAAATAGCTTCTTCTTGTACTAACTGTTGGTTATATAGCTTATGTATGTCGAGCGAGCGCCCTAACTGTGAAATAATTTCGCCGCTGTCATCTCGAACAATAATCCCTTCAATCATGGGAATGGCGAGTAAACCTTCTGCTGTTGTAATTGTTTGCTTGGTATTAAGCTCCCAAATTGCACGTGTTAAGCTACGACTAAAGGTTTTTTGTAATGTACTTAATTCATCACGTATATAGTCTTTAGTATTGAGATATTCAGCAAGCACCTGTCCGCAAGTCACTACGAAGGTAAGCAAAAAATAAACGGATAAAACGCTTGTCAGTAGCTTCTTAGAAAGGCTTTTTTGTAACATGAGTGACTTGTTCATCCTTTGTTATTTTTGTAACGTTACTATTGTAATTTAAAAGTTAGTCAATAAACCTCTAAAAATAAATAAAAAAGTTAAAATTTAATAAGATAAATCTAATTAAGTTGGTATGTAGTATTAATGTAATTAAACTCAGCTATGAATTAGTAAATTTGTTAGACGTTAAGTTTTGTAAGTTTGATTAGAATTTAGTTTCGTTAATCATATTTAAATGAGTTAATTCTATATTTATCATTGCATTGAATTATTAATGCGCTAAGTATTTAGATGCGTGTTAAAGTGTCCTGAGTGCAAAGAAAGATGGTCTTTTAATAACTTTGATGGTTGTGTAGTAGTAAACATGATGAAATTTTCTATATTAGTCTGTGATGATTCTGCTGTTGCTCGTAAACAAGTCGTGCGGTGTTTAAATGAGTGTATAGACGCAGATATACAACAAGCTATAAATGGAGCAAACGCCCTCGATCTTTTAAGAGCACAAAACTTTGATTTACTGTGCCTAGACCTCACCATGCCAGAGGTTGATGGTATACAAGTACTTGAAACTATAAAAACAGAAAAAATAGAGTGCTTTGTGTTGGTTATTTCTGCTGATATACAGGAAAAAATGAAGCAACGAGTCGCCCAACTTGGCGCAATTGATTTTATTGATAAACCTATTAATAAATCAAGCTTGAATGAAATATTGCATAAATTTGGCATTCATTAGGTTTTTTCATGTTAAAAAAGGCTGTTTTATCTTTTAATTTAGGGTTGACAGCATAGCCTTTGTTAAGGCAGTCTTAACATATGAAAACAATTAATCGCGTACTGACCATTATTATTACAACCATCATTCTTACTGGATAGTGGCATAGGTCGGTGCAACAAATTTAAAGGCCTGTGTTCACTTAGAACACAGGCCTTTTTTCGTTTTATGGGATGAGGAACATAAACAATGCGAGTTTTAAAATTTGGTGGGTCTTCACTTGCCGATTATGCATGCTTACAACAGGTAGCTCAGTTAGTTAAAGCACAATTAAAAGATGAAATGTTATTGGTGCTTTCTGCTCCAGGTGGAATGACCGATTCGCTAGTTGCACTTGCAAGTGCTGCAGAGCAAGGCTTAGATTTTTCGCAGCAATGGCAAGCATTAGCGAGTCGTTGTGAAGGCTTAAAAGCTGACGTTGAAAAAAGCGGCGTAGTAGTTACAAGCTGGCCAGACCTAAGGGAACTTAAAAATAAATTAGATGGCGTGTCGCTTATACAGTGTTGCCCTGATCAAGTTCGCGCATTTGTAATTAGCTTTGGAGAGCGCGTTAGCGTTTCTTTAATGCAGGCTTTATTGAGCTCACAAGATGCAAGGTACTTAGAAGCAACAAGCTGTATTGCTTCAACTGGTGGCTACATTGATGCAGAAGCTGATTTAGTGGCAAGTAAAGCTCGCTTTCAAGCTGTGCTTAAAGAAAACCCTGCAACTATTTATATTATGCCTGGTTTTACGGCGAGTAATGATAAAGGTGAGCTTACAACGCTTGGCCGTAATGGTTCAGATTACTCAGCAGCTATTGCTGCGGCATGTTTAGAAGCTGAGATTTGCCAAATTTGGACTGACGTTGATGGCGTATATAGCGCTGATCCTCGTTATATTAAAAAAGCCACTAAAGTCGATTTTTTATCTTATAAAGAAGCGATGGAGCTTTCTTACTTTGGTGCAAAAGTACTTCACCCAAAAACAATTTTACCGTGTGCTAAAGCAGGCGTGCCATGTGAAATTAAAAATACGCATAACCCAGACGCACAAGGCTCATTAATTGGTAACGATTATTCATCTGATGAGCCCGTAAAAGCGCTTTCTAGCTTACAAGACCTTGCAATGTTAACTGTTTCAGGCCCAGGCATGAAAGGTAAAGTAGGCATGGCGTCTAAGGTATTTAACGCGCTTGCTCACGATAACGTATCAATTGTATTGATCACGCAATCATCATGTGAATTTAGTATTAGTTTTTGTGTGCACGAAACAGACCTAGCACTTGCACTAGATGCGCTACAAACTGCATTTGAGCTTGAATTACAAGCAGGGCTTATTGAGCCTGTACAAGTACAACGTAATTTAGCCATTGTTACTTTAGTGGGCGACAACATGCGCGCACACCGTGGCTTAGCGGCTAAGTTTTTTGCATCGCTTGCACAAGCGCAAGTAAATATTGTGGCAATTGCACAGGATTCTACAGAAAGTGCTATTTCTGCGGTAATTGATGGTGAGTTATGTAATGACGCTGTAAAAATATGCCATGAAAATTTTTTCACGCATGTGCCGTCAATTGATGTGTTTTTACTAGGTTGTGGCTTAGTAGGGCAAGAGCTTATTAATCAGCTTGAACGTCAGCAAGCTTGGCTTGAAAAGCGTAATATTAAACTTAACTTGTATGGTGTTGCTAACTCTCGTCAATTACACCTTGATAACGAAGGCATCGCTTTTAGTGATTGGCAGCAAAAATTGGCCTCATCTGAGCAAGCATTTGATTTAAAATTAGTAGAGCAATTTGTTAAGCAAAACCACTTAGTGAATCCGGTATTAGTAGATTGTACATCTTCAGATGCACTTGCTGCGCAGTATGTAGACTTTTTAAATGCAGGTTTTCATGTGGTTGCAGCTAATAAAAAAGCGACAACAAGCTCATACACGTATTACCAAGATTTAATAGCTGCTACGCAAAAGAATAATCGTAAATTTTTATACGAAACTAACGTTGGTGCAGGTTTACCAGTAATCGATAACTTGCAGTCATTATTTGGTGCCGGTGATGAGTTACTAGAGTTTAGCGGTATTTTATCAGGCTCACTTTCGTATATGTTTGGCGCACTTCAAGATGGTTTATCACTTTCTGAGGCAACTATTAAAGCCAAAGAAAGCGGTTTTACTGAGCCAGATCCTCGTGATGATTTATCGGGTACCGATGTAGCACGTAAGTTACTGATCATTGCTCGCGAAGCCGGTATGAAGTTGGAGCTAAGCGATATCGAAGTTGAGTCAGTATTACCACAAGGTTTTGCACAAGGTGATAGCGTTGATGAGTTTATGGCAAAACTACCAAGCCTAGATGCTGATTTTAATGACCGCATTCAAAGTGCTGCGAGCGAAGGTAAGGTACTTCGTTATGTAGGTACAATTAAAGAAGGTCACTGTAAAGTAGGTATTGAGGCTGTTGATGAAAAACATGCGCTTAATGTAATTCGCGATGGCGAAAACGCGCTGGCTATTTTAAGCCAATACTACCAGCCACGTCCGTTTGTAATTCGTGGTTATGGTGCCGGCTCTGAAGTAACAGCAGCGGGTGTATTTGCTGATATTTTAAAAACACTATCGCGCTAGGAGCTCGTTATGATTGAAGTATATGCCCCGGCGTCTATTGGTAATTTTGCAGTGGGTTTTGATGCACTTGGCGCAGCGCTTGCGCCAATTGATGGTAGTTTATTAGGCGATGTAGCCGTTGTAAGTGCAGCACCAAGTGACGAATTTATTTGCACTGGCGACTACGCTCACAAGTTACCAAGTGATGCGAATGAAAACTTAGCGTACCAGTGTTTAGTACATTTTAGAGCGCATGTTGCGCCTGATATGCCAAGCGTAAAGCTCGAGCTTAAAAAGAATTTACCAATTGGATCTGGACTTGGTTCTAGCGCATGCTCGGTCGTGGCTACCTTTGCTGCCCTTGATAAGTTTGCACAAACTAACTTAAGTCAGGTTGAGCTTATTGAGCTTATGGCTGACTTTGAAGCTGTAGTGAGCGGTGGTCGTCATTACGACAACATCACGCCATGCTATCTAGGTGGTTTGCAATTAACAGGTGATTTAATCCCTGATAAATCGATTGCACTGCCTGTTGATGAAAATTGGTACTACGTTGCTGCGTTCCCTGGTTTTTCACTCAACACTGCAAAAGCGCGCTCGGTTTTACCAAAAGAGTTGAGCATGCACGCAAGTGTTGAGTTTGCACAGCGTTTGTCGGCATTTAGTAGCTTACTGTTAACGAATCGTTTTGACGATGCGCTAAGCATAATGAAAGATGAAATAGCAGAACCTTACCGCGCACCGCTTATTGAAGGTTTTAGTGAAGCCAAAGCAAACTTACCAGCGCTGGGTGCTGAAATAGTGAGTATTTCGGGCGCAGGACCCACCTTGTTTAGTGTATGTAAAACACTTGAAGCTGCACAGCAATGCGCGCAGTGGTTAGAGGCAAATTACATTAACGAGCAAGGCTTTTGCCACATTTGTAAATTAGATAACGACGGCACGCGTCAATTAACAGTTTTATAGGATAGGTAGTCATGCAATTACATAATTTAAAAGATAGCTCACAAAAAGTGTCGTTCGTTGAAGCCGTAAAAACAGGTTTGGGTCGTAATCAAGGTGTGTTTTTCCCTGAATCCCTTGCCCCACTGTCCGATGTTGATGCTTTACTTGATATGGACTTTGTTACACGCAGTGGCAAAATATTATCTCACCTAATTGGTGATGAGCTGCCAAGCGACACTGTGGCACAAATGGTTGAAAATGCATTTAACTTTCCAGTTAAGCTGGTGGAAGTTGAAGAGAATACATACTGCTTAGAGTTGTTTCATGGTCCTACGCTTGCGTTTAAAGACTTTGGTGGTCGCTTTATGGCTGAGTGTTTAGCGCAATTTAATAAAGATGAAAAAGTAACTATTTTAACCGCAACATCGGGCGATACTGGTGCAGCCGTTGCACATGCTTTTTATAACAAGCCGAATATCGATGTTGTCATCTTATATCCTAAAGGCAAAATTTCACTTGCTCAGCAAAAGCTATTTACTACGTTAGGTAACAATATTCATTGTTACGCAGTTGATGGCAGTTTTGATGATTGCCAAGAGTTGGTTAAAAATGCCTTTTTAGATGAAGAAGTTAAATCAACACTTGGGCTTAATTCTGCTAATTCAATTAATATTAGCCGTTTAGTTGCTCAGGTTTGTTATTACTTTGAGGCCATTGCACAACTACCAAAAGAAAAACGCGCAACAGCGCATATATCAGTGCCAAGTGGCAACTTTGGTAATGTATGTGCTGCAATGATTGGTGCGGTTATTGGCTTACCTGTAGGTAAATTAAGTGCAACAACCAACCAAAATGATACTGTGCCGCGCTTTATGCTTGATAAAACCTGGACGCCAAACGCAACACTTGAGTCGCTTTCAAATGCAATGGATGTAAGTAAGCCAAACAACTGGCCGCGTGTGCAAACAATGTTAGATAATAACTGGTTTAGCTACGATAACTTTTATTCAACTAGCGTAAACGAGGAAGACACGCAATCGGTGATGAAAAAAATTCAACAAACGGGTTATGTTGCAGAGCCTCACACTGCTATTGCGTACCAAGGTCTTGTTGAAAATCGAGCGCCTGGTGCAGCGGGTATCTTTTTAGCCACAGCTCACCCTGCTAAGTTTAAAGAAAGCGTAGAGGGTATTTTAAATATTGAATTAGGTATGCCAAAACCACTTAGCGACGCACTAGCAAAACCATGCCTAGCAAGCGATATAAAGGCCGATTACGACGCATTACGTACAGAAATACTTGCTAAACTTGGCTAAGTTAATTAATTCAAAAAGGCGGTTAAGCCGCCTTTTTTTATAACTTTAGGCTCTTAAATCTAGTGAGTTGCATTTACTAATTAAATGTAGGAAATAGCATTCATTTAAAATCGTTATGGTTTTATAAGAAAATATCATCTTAAAAAGTCTGTGAAATAGTTTCAATCCCTGTTTAAATATCCTCAACTTAAGAGCGTAGGCAAAGAGTCGTTTAAAGCGTACAATAAAGCCTCTAAAAAACACCATACACGTTGCCCTAGGAGACCCCAATGTTAGAACGTAGCATGAATATTTCGGATTTTGATCCAGAGTTATTTGACGCGATAAACAAAGAAACTGCTCGCCAAGAAGAGCACATTGAACTAATCGCTTCAGAAAACTACTGTAGCCCACGCGTACTAGAAGCGCAGGGTTCACAGCTTACAAATAAATACGCAGAAGGTTACCCTGGCAAACGTTATTATGGCGGTTGTGAGCACGTTGATGTTGTTGAGCAATTAGCAATTGACCGTGCTAACGAGTTATTTGGTTCTGACTACGCAAACGTACAACCACATGCTGGTTCGCAAGCTAATGCTGCTGTTTTTCTAGCGCTATTAGAAGCAGGCGACACTGTACTTGGTATGAGCTTAGCTCATGGTGGTCACTTAACTCACGGATCACACGTAAGCTTCTCTGGTAAGCTTTACAATGCAATTCAATACGGACTAGATGAAACAACGGGCGAAATTGATTACGCACAGGTTGAAGCACTAGCACTTGAGCATAAACCAAAAATGATTATTGGTGGTTTCTCAGCGTACTCAGGTATTGTTGATTGGGCTAAATTCCGTGAAATTGCTGACAAAGTAGGTGCTTACCTGTTTGTTGATATGGCTCACGTTGCAGGTTTAATTGCGGCAGGCGTTTACCCAAGCCCAGTTCCTCATGCACATGTTGTAACTACAACTACACATAAAACACTTGCTGGTCCTCGTGGTGGTTTAATTATCTCTGCATGTGGCGACGAAGCAATCTATAAAAAGCTTAACAGCGCAGTTTTCCCTGGTGGCCAAGGTGGTCCTTTATGTCATGTTATTGCAGCAAAAGCAGTGGCATTTAAAGAAGCGCTTCAACCAGAATTTAAAGTATACCAAACACAAGTTGTTAAAAACGCAAAAGCAATGGTTGCTGTAATGCAAGAGCGCGGCTACAAAATTGTATCTGACAAAACTGAAAACCACTTATTCCTACTCGATTTAATCGATAAAGATATCACTGGTAAAGATGCAGATGCAGCCCTTGGTAACGCTAACATCACAGTTAATAAAAACTCAGTGCCAAACGATCCACGTTCTCCGTTTGTAACATCTGGTTTGCGTATTGGTTCTCCTGCAATCACTCGTCGTGGTTTCAAAGAAGAAGAATCAAAAGAGCTTGCTGGCTGGATTTGTGACGTACTAGATAACATCACTGATGAATCTGTACAGGCGCAAGTTAAAGAAAAAGTAAAAGCAATTTGTGCAAAATTACCTGTTTACGCTTAATTGCATAAGCAGCAGTAATTTAGATCACATAGGCTAGGGGCCTGTTTATCTTTCGAGGTTTAATTTGCAGTAGTATGTTTGGTTTTTAGGCAAGGCAGAGTCTATGTAGTGTGGTTACTCCACACAAATAGGCGATAACGCAGTATAAATGCTAAACATGCACTGCCCTCGGGTTCGTCCTAGGGGCGATTTACTCTTTGTTGCCTACATGGATGTAGGTAAGGGGCGTGAGCAGGACGCGGAAGCTTTGCTCGGTTTTTACTTAGCCCACTAGGTTACAAACCTCGCGCCGCGATTAAATCGCCCCTAGATAGAACAAATTTAATCCTGAAAGGTCAACAGACCCTATTTTTTTGCTAAGATTAAAGGCCGCTAAATAGCGGCCTTTTTTGTTTTAAAACGGAAGTACCGAGCTATGCATTGTCCATTTTGTACCGCAAAAGATACTAAAGTTATTGACTCACGCCTTGTTGGTGGAGGCCATCAAGTTCGCAGGCGCCGTGAGTGCAACGACTGCCATGAGCGCTTTACTACATTTGAAGGCGCTGAACTGGTTATGCCTCGTGTTATTAAACAAGACGGCAGCCGCGAACCATTTAACGAAGATAAATTATTAAATGGCTTAAATCGCGCACTCGAAAAACGCCCAGTGAGCACAGAGCAAGTAGACGAAGTAGTGAATATAATAAAATCGCAGTTGCGTGCTACAGGCGAGCGAGAAATTTCAAGCCATTTGGTTGGTGAATGCATTATGGAAGCCCTCAAGAAGCTCGATAAAGTAGCGTACGTAAGATTTGCCTCTGTTTATCGCTCGTTTGAAGATATACGCGAATTTGGCGAAGAAATTGCCCGCTTAGGGGAGTAATACCAATTTTATTAAAAATATGATCATTCTATCGCATTAAATAGCGCACTCACTGCGTTAAAAATTATTCATATAGAACAACTATATGTCATAATTTTCGCCTTGTTATTGCGCTATCTTCTTAGCGCTATAATGGACCACTTATTTAACGCAATTGGTATAATAAATGCTTAACCAAATTACTTTTACTGAACATGATGAAATATATATGGCACGCGCCATAGAGCTTGCCAAAAAAGGTCGGTTTACTACCACACCTAACCCTAATGTTGGCTGTGTTTTAGTTAAAAATAATCAAATAATTGGTGAGGGGTTCCATCAATTAGCTGGTCAAGGTCATGCAGAAGTAAATGCACTGGCTGTCGCTGGAAAAAGTGCACAAGGTGCAACGGCTTATGTAACGCTTGAACCGTGTAGTCATTATGGCCGTACGCCACCGTGCGCCGAAGGCTTAAAAGCTGCCGGTGTGGTAAAAGTAATTGCTGCTATGGTTGATACAAATCCACAAGTTGCTGGCAAAGGCCTTAAAATACTGAGCGACGCGGGTATTGACGTTGCTTACGGGTTACTCGAATCACAAGCTCGCGCACTTAACGTTGGCTTTTTTAAGCGTATGGAGCAAGGCTTACCTTATGTGATTTGCAAAATGGCAGCGAGTATTGATGGTAAAACAGCGCTTAAAAATGGGCAAAGTAAGTGGATCACAAGTCCTGCTGCTCGACAAGACGTACAATTATACCGAGCGAAAAGCTGCGCTATTTTAACCGGTGCCGATACAGTGTTAGTCGATGATGCTAAACTTAATGTGCGACTAAGTGAGCTGCCTTGCACACTGCCTACTGATTTGCCGCTTCGCCAGCCCGTGCGTGTTATAATTGACTCTCAAAACCGTTTAACACCTGACCTTGCTTTATTTGAAATCCAAAGTGATGTAATAATATTTACGACTAAGGTTGATAAATCATTGCAATGGCCGCATTTTGTAAAGCATATTGAAGTCAGTGAAAGTAACGGTAAAGTTGATTTACAAGCCGTTTTAGAAAAACTTGGGCAACTGCAGTTTAATAATGTTTGGCTTGAAGCTGGCGCAACACTTGCTGGTAAAATGACAGAGCTTAATTTAGTTGACGAGTTTGTTTTTTATTTAGCGCCTAAACTAATGGGCCATGATGCAAAAAGTTTAGTTAATTTTCCTGAATTGACGAGTATGCAAAACACCGTTGATTTAACATTTAATGAATGTGCGCGCATTGGTGACGATTTACGTATCACCGCGTCAAAACTCATTAAAATCACTTAATAAAAAGAGTAGTGCTATGTTTACTGGGATAATAGAAGCCACAGGCAAAATTGCTTTATTACAAAAAAAACAAGGCGACTTAGCCATTCGTATCCAAAGTGCTGATCTTGATATGACAGACGTAAAGTTAGGTGACAGCATTGCAACTAATGGTGTTTGCTTAACTGTAGTTGATAAACATATTGATGGTTTTAGTGCGGATTTATCTAATGAGACGATTAGTTTGACCGGTTTTGCTCACTATGCTTTAGGACAAACGGTGAATCTTGAAAAAGCCATGCAACCTGTTTCTCGTTTAGGCGGTCATTTAGTGTCTGGCCATGTTGATGGTATCGCAACAATTACAAGTATTACAGCAAACGCCAGAGCAACAGAATATTGGCTTACAACAGACGAAAATTTAATGAAATACATTCCGTACAAAGGTTCGGTATGTATTGATGGTATAAGCCTGACAGTAAACGCTGTAGAGGGCAATAAATTCAAATTAACAATTGTCCCACACACGAGTGAGCAAACCACAATTGCTCATTTTAAAGTAGGTACCCAAGTTAATTTAGAAGTCGATCAAATTGCACGTTATTTAGAGCGCCTTATAAAGGGTGCAGAGCAACCAACGGGCTCTGATATTTCGATGAGCTTACTCGCTAAAGCGGGTTTTATTAAATAACGAAACTGACAACTTACACGAGCAAATTTATGAATTTACACAGTGCGCAAGAAATCATCGACGATATTAAAGCCGGTAAAATGGTTATTTTAATGGATGATGAAGATAGAGAAAATGAAGGCGATTTAATAATAGCTGCTGAGCATATTAGCGCAGAAGCGATTAATTTCATGGCTACCCATGGCCGTGGTTTAATTTGTTTAACCATGACGCAAGAGCGTTGCGAGCAACTTGATTTACCGTTAATGGTTAAAAACAATGGTGCAGCATTTTCGACTAACTTTACAATGTCGATAGAAGCATCAAAAGGTGTTACAACCGGTATTTCAGCAGCAGATAGAGCGCGTACAGTGCAAGCGGCTATAGCTAAAGGCGCAGTCCCAAGTGATATTGTTCAGCCTGGACATATTTTTCCTATTATGGCGCAACCTGGTGGCGTATTAACTCGCGCAGGACACACTGAAGCTGGCTGTGATTTAGCGCGTTTAGCTGGACTTGAAGCATCATCTGTTATTGTTGAAATACTTAATGCTGACGGCACTATGGCACGTCGCCCTGATTTAGAAGTTTTTGCGAAAGAGCACGATATTAAAATTGGCACCATTGCTGATTTAATCGAATACCGCAACTTAAACGAAACAACAATTGAGCGAGTAGCAAAATGTAAGTTACCAACTGTTCATGGTGAATTTGATTTAGTTACTTACAAAGACACAATTGACGGCCAGTTACATTACGTATTGCTCAAAGGCGATATAAAAGATCAAGAGCCGACAAATGTACGTGTACATTTGCAAAGTACCTTTAACGATATTCTACTTTCAGACAGAAGTGCTGACCGTAGCTGGGGTCTTTCTGAAGCAATGGCCTACATTGCTAAAAATGAAGGTGCTTTAGTTATTTTAGGTAAGCAAGAAAGCACTGAAGAGCTAGAGGCAACTGTGAAAGCATTTGCAGCAGCTGATGCCGGCGAAAGCGTTACGCCACGTAAATTCAAAGGTACATCTCGTACTGTTGGCGTAGGTTCGCAAATACTTGCCGATCTTGGAATTAAACAAATGCGATTAATGAGTCGCCCTAAAAAGTACCATGCACTTTCGGGCTTTCATTTAGAAGTTGTTGATTACGTTGAGCCACAATAAGCATCACGCTTAAACTAGGCTATTATTTTATTTTTATGGTATGATGCGCAGCAATTTTTGCGCAATCGCAACCGCTTGAACTTATTTTTAGGGTTATCAAATGAAAATTATTGAAGGTAATAAGTACGCTCCAGGCAAAAAATTTGCCATTGTCATTTCTCGTTTTAATGACTTTATTGGTAGCAGCCTCTTTGCAGGTGCTGTTGATGAGCTAAAACGCACAGGTGGCGTATCAGATGACGACATTACCGTTATTTATGTGCCAGGCGCGGTAGAATTACCTTTAGCGGCTAAACGCGTTGCGGCAAAAAAAGAGTATGATGCAATCATCGCATTAGGCGTAGTGATCAGAGGTGGTACACCACACTTTGACCTAGTTGCTGGCGAATCAAACAAAGGTCTTGCGCAAGTATCACTTGAGTATGATATCCCGGTTGCATTTGGCGTATTAACCACAGAAAGCATTGAACAAGCAATTGAGCGTGCTGGCACCAAAATGGGCAATAAAGGCGGCGAAGCTGCTTTAGGCGCGCTTGAAATGGTTAATGTGTTAGATAAAATTTAAGTTTAAGGAATTTTTGTGAAACCAGCAGCAAGACGTAAAGCACGTATCTTAGCACTCCAAGCCGTTTATTCTTGGCAAATAAGTGGCAATTTAATTGCCGATATCGAACAACAAATGTTGATCGAAACAGACGTTACTAAAATTGATGTTGAATACTTTAAAGATCTAGCGACGGGTGTTGCTGTAAATTACAAGCAACTAGACGAAGCTGTATCACCACATTTAACACGTCCGTTTGATGACTTAGATATGGTTGAGCGTGCAATTTTACGTTTAAGCAGCTATGAGCTTAAGTTCCGTGAAGACGTACCTTATAAAGTTGCTATTAACGAAGGTATTGAGCTGGCCAAAATTTTTGGCGCTGAAGACAGCCATAAATTTGTAAACGGTGTACTTGATAAAGCTGTTAAGCATTTACGCAAGTAAGTAAACCGTTAAAGAGGGGAGCCGGCATAGGCCGGCTTTTTTGTGTATGAAGGAATTTGAATTAATTAACCGCTACTTTAAAGGTCGCGGTATCACCCGTCGTGATGTAAACCTAGGTATAGGGGATGATTGCGCTTTAGTAACCGTTCCACAAAACTGCCAACTTGCCGTTACAACAGACACTCTTGTTGCTGGCGTACACTTTTTTGATGATATTTCCCCTCGTGCATTAGGTCACAGAGCGCTTGCTGTTAATTTAAGTGATTTAGCGGCCATGGGCGCTGAGCCAACTTGGGTTTCAGTTGCGTTAACTTTGCCAAGTATTGACCCACAGTGGATTGAAGAGTTTACTGATGGCATGCATGAAATTGCTGAATATTTTAATGTGCAGATTATAGGTGGCGATACAACTCAGGGCCCATTAACCATCACTATTTGTGCGAAAGGGACTGTACCCGAAGGTACTGCACTTCGTCGTAGTGGCGCAAAAGTGGGTGATTGGATTTATGTTACGGGTCCGCTAGGTGACGCTGGACTTGCAATTGAGTCTCGCAAACAAGGTATAAGTATTGATCCAGAACATTTAAAGTACGTAAATAAACGCTTTGACTTTCCAACCCCACGTGTTGCTGCAGGGCAGGTATTACGAGGCCTAGCATCATCGGCTATTGATGTGTCGGACGGCTTAATCGCTGATTTAAGTCATATACTAGATATGTCACAAGTAAGTGCAGTGGTGAATGTTGAAAGTATTCCAACTTCAGATGCGATGCAAGCAAGCCTTGATTTTAATCAGCAGCTGCCATTTATTCTCAGTTACGGTGATGATTACGAATTAATTTTTACGGTCCCTGATAGCAATAAAAGTATGTTAGAAATAAAGCTACGCCAGTATGGTGTAGATGCAACATGCATTGGCCAAGTTAAAAGTGGCGATGGCCAAATTGAGCTTTTACACAACGGTGAAAAGTTTGATTTTGAACCGCAGGGTTTTGAGCACTTTGCAAAGGAGCTGGTTTGAACAATAACCGCAAGTTTAATTTAAAGCGTCCACATCAGTTTTTTGGTCTGGGCTTTGGGACAGGGCTTGCCCCTAAAGCGCCCGGTACATTTGGTACGTTTGCTGCCTTGCCATTCATTTTTATGACCATGTACTATCCGTTATGGCTGCAAATTGTATTTGCCGTTGTGATCAGTATATTTGGTATATGGGCGTGCGGTAAAACGGCTGATGATTTAGGCGTGCACGATCATCCTGCTATTGTATGGGATGAAGTGGCGGGTTATTACATCACTATGATTGGCGCAGCACTTAACTGGCAAACATTACTCGTAGGTTTTTTGTTATTTCGCTTTTTTGATATAGCAAAACCCGGCCCAATCCGTATGCTAGACAAACGAGTACATGGCGGTTTAGGTATAATGGCCGACGATATACTTGCGGGTATTTTTTCGCTTATATGTTTACAAGCGTTAATAAAAGTGGGTTTACTGCCCTTTTAATTTTTATATTTGATTTGTTTAACTAGGTGGCAGCAATATGATGCGATTTTTACTGGTTTGTGTACTTATGTTGTGCGCGACGCCAAGTTGGGCTTCAATTACTGATTACGTAGTTAAGCAATGGAATATAAAAGATGGCCTACCGTCGCAATCACTTAAAAGTGTTGTGCAAGATCAGCAAGGCTATATGTGGCTTGGTACGCAATTTGGTTTAAGCCGTTTTGATGGTACAACATTTACAAATTACAACACGCAAAATAGTCCATTCTTGCCTAGTAATGGTGTTAATAAGCTTTTAGTCGATTCTAGTGGTTTGTTATGGGTAGGCACTAAAAGTGGCTTGGTAGTTATTAACCCAGCCACATTTGCAGCACAAGAATTTAATATTAAAGGTCCAGTGAGAGATATTCTTGAGGACTCTAAAGGTAGCATATGGATTGCGGCCAACGGCTTATACTATGTAGATAGGGGGCAAGTTGATTTACGCACTGAAGTAAATGGTCCTCTACCTATTGTTAATGCTACTGTGATCACACAAATAGTTGGCTCTGTTAGCCAAATGGCACTCTCTCCTGAAGGCATTTGGCTGGTTAATGATCGTCATTTATTACGCCTTACAAAAAACTCATCAGATTTTTCTAAACTACGTTTAGAGCTTACCGCAAAAATATCTTTACCAGAGCGCTTAGCGCAAACCATAGTGCACGATTTATCATTTTTAAATGGTAATCTGTATATAGCTTCTGAGCTAGGTGCATACTTTTTAGATTTAGATGACGAGCTAAGACCTTTTCCTTTACCTAATGCAAATAACTCAGCCGTTTATAAGTTTATGAGTGATACCGATGGTGGCTTGTGGGTTTCGACCTATGGGCGTTTATTGTTCAGAGATAAAACCGGTGAGTGGCAATGGGTAGAGCCTAGCCAACTTGATCAAAGTATATGGTTTGCTGATATTTTTAGAGATGATAAAAATAACGTTTGGTTAGCAAGCTTTAGTGAAGGCTTGTGGCTTGCTCATGAAGGGCGAGTCGAAAGGCATTCAGCAGTTTCAAACATGACCGAATCTGTTATGGCTATTAGCCAAGCACCCGATGGTAAACTGTGGGTTGCGAATAAAAGCGGCATTGGTTATTTCGATTTAGATAAAAGTTTTATTAATTTAGTCCCAAGTAGTAAATATGGGTACGCGTCAGTACATGATCTACAATTTGATGGTGAGCGATTATATATAGCCACAGGGCGCGGCTTATTTGTTTTTGAAAACAAGACACTTTACACCGTCCCTGGTCGAGCACTTCGCGATAATCCGGTATTTGCAATAAGTCGCTCTAGTAAAGGCGGCTTTTGGATTGGTACCGGACGCGGTTTATATCGATTAAATTATGCTGGTTTAACGCCTTTTGCCTATAACGCTTTTTTAGGTAGTAAGTTTATTACCTACGTATTAGATAAAACAAACTTTGGTGTGATTGGTACTAGTAAGGGCGCATATTACTTTACAGACCGTGGCATTGAAAAAATTGGCGACCAAACAACACTTGAAAGCGCATACGTTACTAGCGTGCTACATATAGATGGCGTGGGTATTTTAATCGGCTCTCTTAACGACGGGCTTTTTTACAGAAGTACGCAAGGGCAATGGCGTCAGCTCGATGCAGCTAATGGTTTACCGTATGGTTCTATATTTAGCCTAGAATATGATGAAAAGTTAAAGCATGTTTGGGTAAGCACCATGAAAGGTGTTTACAGAATGCCTGTAGAGCAATTTAAAACAGAAATAAAAAGCCTAAAAGTTGAAGAAGTAATTTCATCTTTTGACCGTCAACTCGATGGTAAAGCGAATCAATGTTGTAGCGGACTTGGGCATGATGCGGTAGCAGACACCGGAAATTCTATTTGGTACCCAAGCTTACAAGGTGTTGTTGAAATACCTAAAAATGTAGAGCTATTTGGTGTGCTTGCATTAAAGCCAACAATAGAGACAATAACAACGCCACTTCGTCATTTAACTACCGCTGCGCTTGGTAAAAAACCATCATTAGAAACAGACGAGCGTGATATAACGCTAACTTACACAGCTATTGATTACTATGCACCAAACAGCATTGAATTTAGATATAAACTAAGTGGCTTAGATAGTGACTGGCGCTATGCAAATACGCGACGTGAAGCTATTTATACTAACTTGCCTCCTGGCTCGTTTTTGTTTCAATTAGAAGCTAAGCGCCAAGGTGAAGACTGGGCTAAAGCGCAAGATGTAGAGTACGGTTTTGTAGTGCCTGAGCGCTTTGACGAAACAATTTACTTTAGGCTTTTAATTACCAGTGGTTTTATTTTGCTTTTTTATCTCATTTTTTGGGTGTTTAGAGCACAAGAACGCAGAAAACAAGAAGCATTAGAGGGCTTAATCACTGAGCGTACCTTAGAGCTTCGCCAAGCTAATGATAAATTAGGCCAAGTGAATTCACAGCTTAAATTAGTGAGTCACTCAGATGAGCTAACAGGGCTACGTAGTCGCCGCTTTTTGTTTGATCAACTCCCTAAAGATATTGAGCACTTTCAACGTAATTCACAGTCGCTGCAGGCACAAGGTAAGTCACTGGTGCTGGTAATTATTAACTTTGATAACTTCAGCCGTATTAACGATGCGTATGGCCCAATTGCAGGTGATAGCTGCTTACAGCAAATGGCTGCATTGTTAAATTCGCGTACGCAGGGTTCTGACTATGTGGCACGTTGGAGTGGTGATGAGTTTTTATTATTATTACGTGACTTTAAATGCAATAAAATAGACAGCTACGCTTCAGAACTTTGCAAAGTAATAGCGGCTAATTCGTTCCAATTACCAAATGGAAAAACAACTAATATCACGGCATCAATTGGTTGGTCATTTTATCCATTACCTTTATTAGGCGGACAGGTAATTAGCTGGGAAACCTCTATTAACTTGGCCGATATAGCACTGCATCAAGTTAAAAAACGCGGTGGTGATGGCGTGGCTAATATTACGTTTGATGATCAGCTCGATGCATTTGAGTTTGAACAAAACTCTAATGTTGATCAACAGTTAGGTATTTTACAAAGTAATGGCCTAGCTGATATTAAAGTGTGGATGCGCTGATGAGCAATATTTGATATTAAAAAAGGAGCCTAGGCTCCTTTTTTAATATGCTCAACTTTAGATGTATAGGAAGTTAATTAATAAACGCCTTAATAGCGTTTAAAATTCCTTGCTCGCCTAATCCCATTTCATCGTGCATTTCATCTTGCGTGCCGTGTTTAATAAACTCATCAGGAATACCTAAGTTAAGGATATTAATATCAGCTTTTTGCGTTGCCAAGTATTCGTTAACTGCAGAGCCGGCACCGCCAGCAATCGCGTTATCTTCAAGCGTAACAAAGGTATCGTGGCTAGTAGCAAGCTCATTTAAAAGTGCAGTATCAAGTGGTTTAATAAAACGCATATTAACAAGCGTTGCATCTAATTCGTTAGCTGCAAGCTGTGCGTTTTCAAGTAATGTACCGAACGATAAAATGGCAATTTTACTGCCTTTCTTAATTGTATCTGCTTTACCTATTTCAAGCAGTTGCATAGTGCTTTCAATGTCTGCAGTACCTGCGCTACCTCGAGGGTAACGAACTGCAACAGGGCAGTTTGCTTTATAACCGGTGTATAGCATTTGGCGGCATTCGTTGGTGTCGCTTGGTGCCATAATTACCATATTTGGAATACAGCGCATAAAGCTTAAATCGTACGCACCTTGGTGAGTTTCACCATCGGCTCCAACAATACCAGCGCGGTCAATGGCAAATAATACAGGTAAGTTTTGCAGTGCAACATCATGTATTAATTGGTCATACGCACGTTGTAAAAAGCTCGAGTAAATAGCAACAACAGGTTTTAAACCTTCACAGGCAAAACCAGCCGCTAAAGTAACAGCATGCTGCTCTGCAATGGCCACATCAAAGTATTGATCTGGAAACTCTTTAGAAAAACGTACCATGCCAGAGCCTTCACGCATTGCTGGCGTAATAGCCATTAACTTGCTGTCTTGCTTTGCCATGTCGCATAACCAATCGCCAAAAACTTTTGAAAAAGTAGCAGCGCTAGGTTTAGATTTAGGCAGGCTAGTTGTGCTTGGATCGAATTTTGGTACACCATGGTAGCCAATAGGATCGGCTTCAGCCGGTTTGTAGCCCTTACCTTTTTGCGTTTTTATATGTAAAAGCTGTGGGCCTTTTAAATTACGCATATTACGTAATGTATCTACAAGCATGTTTACATCGTGACCATCAATTGGGCCTATGTAATTTAGGCCTAATTCTTCAAAGAAGGTTCCCGGGATCATCATGCCCTTAATGTGCTCTTCCATTTTACTGGCAAGTTGTTTTACCGGAGGCACACCTGAGAGTAACTTTTTACTGCCTTCACGAATGTTAGTATAAAAGCTACCTGATAGAATTCGGGCAAAGTGATTTGTTAATGCGCCAACATTTTCAGAAATCGACATTTCGTTATCATTTAAAATAATAAGCATGTCTGATTTTACATCACCTAAATGATTCATCGCTTCAAATGCCATGCCTGCGGTGATAGCTCCGTCACCAATAATGGCTACAGATTTTCGACCTTTGCCTTCTTTTTGGGCGGCAATAGACATACCTAAGGCAGCTGAAATAGAGGTGCTTGAATGGCCTACGCTAAACGTATCGTATTGGCTTTCATCGCGAAAAGGAAAAGGGTGCAAACCGTCTTTTTGGCGAATAGTGTGCATTTGGTCGCGACGACCTGTAAGGATTTTATGTGGATAAGCTTGGTGACCCACATCCCAAACTAGGCGATCGTCTGGAGTGTTATAAACATAATGTAGCGCAACGGTTAGTTCAACCGTCCCTAAACCAGACGCTAGATGACCGCTACTTTGCGATACTGAGTTGAGTAAATAATCGCGCAGCTCATTGCTAAATGCAGGGAGTTTGTCTTGCGCTAAGTCACGCAATTGGGCTGGCTCGTCAACCAAATTAAGTAATGGATACTTGCTACTATCAAGTGTCATGGTTTTATATATATCCTTCGCTAACATTAATTCATTCAAAGCTTTTACGAATAATTAATGTTGAGTAATAATGTCAGTGCTAATTGCAATACGTATGAGCAAAAATTAGTGGTCACGCTCAATTAGGTAATTTGCTAGCGACGCAAGAAGTGTTGTGTCAGCATCTATATTTGCCAACGCTTCATGGGCTTGTTGTATTAAATTTTGCGCCTTTTCTTTAGCGCCTAGCATACCTAATAACGCCGGATATGTCGCTTTATTCGCGGCAATATCGGAGCCTTGTGGTTTACCTAAAGTAACCGTATCGCCTTCAACATCTAAAATGTCGTCGTGTACTTGAAACGCCAGCCCTATAGCATACCCAAAAATGCTTAAATTTTCTAAGGTTTGTTGATCTGCCTTTTCACTGCACAGTGCACCAAGTGTAATTGCACAATTAATTAAAGCTCCGGTTTTTAGCTTATGTATTCGCTCAAGCTCTTGTACGGTAATTACTTTATCTGTTGCTGCTATATCAAGACCTTGTCCGCCTACCATGCCCTCAAGGCCTGATGCGTGGGCAAGCGTAGCAATCATTTTTACTTGTGTTTGCGACGAGCATGTAAATTTGTGATTCGCAATAAGCTCAAAGGCGAGTGTTTGTAGGGCATCACCAGCTAAAATTGCATTTGCCTCGCCAAATTCTATATGGCAAGTAGGGCGGCCACGGCGTAAGTCGTCATCGTCCATAGCAGGCAAATCATCATGAACTAGCGAATAGCTATGGATACACTCAATTGCAGCAGCAAGTACATGTAAGTCTTGCTGGTTTGCACCGAGCATTTTACCTGTGGCATAAACTAAAAATGGACGTAATCTTTTACCGCCATTAAATAATCCATACTGGGTGGCGTTCTTTACCGTTTCTTCAGTATCGAGAGGCTGTTTAAAATGCTGCTGTAAGGTCGCTACTACATCTTTTTGAGCACGTTCGATATAATTATTTATGCTCACAGCTATTCCATATCATTATCAAAATTCGTAAGAACTGACTTTTCGCCATTCCCCATCAAAATTGATACTTTTTGTTCTGCTTGCTGTAATTTACCTGATGAAGCACTTGCTAATGCAATTCCACGCTCAAATTGCTTTAACGATTGCTCAAGCGATAAGTCACCTTGTTCCATGTCACTAACGATTGTAGATAATTCTTCTAGTGCTTGTTCGAAACTTAAGTTTTCAGGTTTTTTAGTCGCCATCTTTATTTCAGCTTACATAATAAATTTAGGGGTCAATTTTAGGGGGAATGCTAAACTAGGTCAAAGGATGATATTGGTTTTTTACCTTTATAACGTTAAATTATATTTCAAGTGTATTAATAAAGCCTTAATAGCGGTCTGTTAGTTTAATAAATCAATTGATAATTAGGTAGCCCTTATAACTTGATCTAAAATAGTGCTAAAGGCTGCTTTTTATGTTTATTTATAAAAATGGCTTAAGCAATTCAATATGTTGCCGATAAGCAGTTAATAATAAAAGTTTATGATAAGGCCATTAAGCATGAAACTTCTGGAGGAAATGTGGATTTAGCAACCATAATCGGGATCCTAGGCGCAATTGGCTTAATTGTCATGTCTATGTTTATGAGTAGTAGCGGTGAAATGGCTATGTTTGCCGATGCTCCTTCTAGTGTAATTGTATTTGGTGGTTCACTTTTCATTGTTTTATCAAATTTCACCATGTCGCAGTTTTTGGGGATAGGTAAAGTTGTTGCTAAAGCGTTTATGTTTAAAATTGAAACGCCAGAAGAACTTATTGAAAAAGCAGTAGAACTTGCTGATTCAGCTCGTAAAGGGGGCTTTTTAGCACTCGAAGAAGCTGAAATCCCAAATCCATTTATGCGCAAAGGCGTCGACATGCTTGTTGATGGCCATGACGCAGATGTTGTTCGCGCCACACTTCAAAAAGACATCTCTTTAACCACTACTCGACATGAAATGGGCGCAGGCTTATTTAAGTCATTAGCCGATATTGCACCAGCAATGGGAATGATTGGTACTCTAATTGGCTTAGTTGCAATGTTATCTAACATGGATGACCCAAAAGCAATTGGCCCGGCAATGGCGGTAGCGCTTTTAACAACTTTATATGGTGCGTTTTTAGCCAATGTTGTAGCAATTCCTATTCAGGTAAAACTTGAACTGCGTAAAGACGAAGAGGCTATGAATCAGCGTTTAATTTTAGATGCTATTTTAGGTATACAAGATGGCCAAAATCCAAAAGTAATCGAAGGTATTTTGAAAAATTACTTAGCTGAATCTAAACGCAAAGTAGATACCGAGGAGTAATTATGTCTGATCAAGAGTGCAAATGCCCACCACCAGGCCTACCAGCATGGATGGGAACGTTTGCCGATTTAATGTCACTGTTAATGTGCTTTTTTGTACTCTTGCTTGCGTTTTCAGAAATGGATGTACTTAAGTTTAAACAAATTGCGGGCTCTATGAAGTTTGCTTTTGGTGTGCAGAATAAAATTGAAGTAAAAGATATCCCTAAAGGTACCTCTGTTATTGCTATGGAGTTTACCCCAGGCAAACCAGAACCCACTCCAATAGAAACTATTCAACAACAAACAGTAGAAATGACTCAACAAATGTTAGAGTTTCAGGCTGGAGATGAAAGCTCAGCTGGCGGCAGGCAAGAACAACGCGGGGACAAACGTGGTGGCGAATCTCGTAGTACTTCTCAAGAGCAATCGTCAGAGCAAGCAACTTCAGCGGCCGATCAGGAACAAACTAACGAGCTCGTTAAAAAAATCGCGCAGCAGCTTGAAAAGCAAATAATAGATGGCGCAATTGAGCTTGAATCTTTAGGGCAGCAAATAATTATTCGTATTAGAGAGAATGGTTCATTTCCTTCGGGTAGTGCATTTTTACAACCTAAGTTTAAACCCATAATTCAAGATATTGGTGTGCTGTTAAAAGATGTACCTGGCGAAATTACTGTATCTGGCCATACCGACGATTTTCAGGTATCGAATGAGTTATATATTAACAACTGGGACTTATCGTCAAAGCGTGCTGTAGCAGTAGCAAGCGAGCTGCAAACGGTGCAAGGGTTTGATAAAAACCGCATGATGGTAGTGGGGCGGGCTGATACCCGTCCACTTGTTCCAAACGATTCAAATGAAGATCGCCGCAGGAATCGCCGAGTAGAAATATCTATATTACAAGGTAAAGCAAAAGAGTCAGCGCCTATTGATGTACGTTAAGCTATTGCTTGGTATTATATCTCACTACTTTTTGTTTTAATTTAGGGTACTTAATTGCCTAAGCATCTTGGCAATTTCATCATTTTAGCTTACTGTACATTTCCTTAACATATGTAATGGAATGCCCGTGAATAAAAAATATAAGTATAGCGATATGCCTGGAAATGGTACTGGCGGAGATGACGATAAGACGAAAGAATAACAATGCCTTTATGGGTTGATAAGGTAATTACATTTCTTGAACTTAGCTGGGTTTTATTTTTAATCCCAGCTATTGTTGTTTTCTATTTGCGTAAAGATTTTTTAGCATTACGATTTGTATGTGTCACAGGTGTATTTTTCTTATTTGGTGCACTTATATACGATTCTTTAAAAGAGTTTGATAAAGATATTTATATATATAGATATCTTGTCTGGGCGTTTAATGACATAGCTTGGATGGCTTTAATTGCCTATCTTGGGATAAAAGATAAAGTTTATTTATGGCAATGTGTGTTAGGTCAGTTGGTTGTTATAATGGCACCAATTTTACAACTTCTTCGCGTTCTTGATCGCCACCTTTGGGATTTATCTTATAGCACGCTAATGTATAAAACGCTTTTACCTTTAATTAATACGCTCACCGTAGTGGTGTGTTATCTTCCGCTAATTTATATTGTAATTAAAAATAATAAGACAGTAACTGGTAATAATCATAAAAAAGCCCCTCCTTTAAAATAGCTGTGCTAAACTACTGTTTATATAAACAGTGCTGAGCAAGCTATGAAACTCTACATTGCAGAAAAACCTTCACTTGGACGCGCTATTGCTGATGCGTTACCAAAACCACATAAAAAACACGATGGCTATATAGAAGTCGCCAACGGAGATTGTGTCTCGTGGTGTATAGGGCATTTACTAGAACAAGCAGAGCCCGATGATTACGATGAGCGCTTTAAAAAGTGGCAGTTTGATCACTTGCCTATAATACCTGAGCAGTGGAAGTTAAAAGCCAAAACCAAAACTCGCAAACAGCTCACTGTTTTAAAAAAATTAATTAAACAAGCCTCGCAACTTATTCACGCTGGCGATCCAGACCGTGAAGGCCAGCTTCTGGTCGACCAAGTAATAGAAGAAGCTAAAATAAGTCAGGCTAAAAAGCAAAGTACGCAACGTTTACTCATTAGTGATTTAAACTTATCGGCGGTAAAGAAATCATTGGGCACAATGCGTTCTAATCGAGATTTTATTCCGCTAAGTGTATCTGCTTTAGCGCGCTCTCGTGCTGATTGGCTATTTGGTATGAATTTAACACGTGCATACACACTAGCTGGGCAAAAAGCAGGGTTTGGTAATGTGCTTTCGGTAGGGCGAGTACAAACCCCTATTTTAGGTCTTGTTGTTAATAGAGATAACGAAATAGCACACTTTGTATCTAAGCCTTTTTACGATGTACTGGCGCATTTACTTACTCCAGATAACCAGCCATTCATAGCTAAGTGGGTTCCAAGCAAAGCATGTGAGCCACATCAAGATGAAGAAGGGCGAATACTTAACAAAGCTCTTGCAGAAAATGTTGCTTCACGTATTACAAGGCAAAGTGCTGAGCTTACTTCACTCGACCAAAAACAAAAAAAGCAAAGTGCTCCATTACCTTATAATTTATCTGCTCTGCAAATAGATGCCGCTAAAGCATTTGGTATGCCAGCTCAAAAAGTATTGGATATTTGCCAAATACTTTACGAACGTCATAAACTAATTACTTACCCACGCTCAGATAATCGTTATTTACCCAAAGATCACCATCAAGAAGCATCTGCTATTTTAAAGGCAATAAGTGCAAATGGGGGGCAAGGCAGTGAATTAGTAAACGGGGCTGATGTAAAAAAGCGTAGTAAATGTTTTAACGATTCAAAAGTAGCTGCCCATCATGCCATTGTGCCTACGGCTAAGCAGTTAAAGTCAGCGAGTTTGAGCGGTGACGAAGCAAAGGTATATCAATTAATAAGCCGTCATTACTTAATTCAGTTTTATCCCGACTATATATATAACGAAACTAAAGCTGAGGTAATTATTGCTGGTGGGCTTTTTAAAGCAAATGCAAAACAGGATGTAAGCCTGGGCTTTAAGGTATTAATGGGTAAGTCTGAATTAAAAGATGAAGCCTCGCTACCTCCTTTAACTAAAGGTATGCCTCTTTTTTGTGAGCAAGGCGAAGTGGTCGAAAAGCATACATCACCTCCTGCTTATTTTACCGATGCTACATTATTGGCTGCGATGACGGGCATTAGCCGTTATGTTAAAGATCCACAAATTAAAAAAGTATTAAAAGACACTGATGGTTTAGGTACGGAGGCAACACGTGCGGGAATAATCGAGTTGCTATTTAAGCGGCGTTTTTTAAAACGTGAAGGTAAGTCAATTAGAGCGACCGAAACGGGACTTGCTCTTATTAGCGTATTACCACAAGGTTTAGCGAGTCCTGATTTAACCGCAAAGTGGGAGTCGAGCTTAGGTGATATTGCACAGCAGGCAATGAGTTATCAGCAATTTTTACAGCCTTTACTTGCTGACCTAAATGGGTTTGTTCAATTAGCAGCAAACTGCGATAGCAATGCATTTGCGAAGTTACCAAAAACCTCACCTAAAAAACGTTTTGCTAAACGAGGTGGAAAAGCGACCTTTAAAAAGTCGAGTTATAAAAAAAGCTCTGTTGCTAGTTAGCAACAGAGCTATTTTATTAAACCATGTTGCTTAATGTTGAATTGGTATTACTTAACCTAAACTCAGGTTACTTATTAAATAAGGCAACAGCAGCGTTACTCATTGCTTTTATTCCAGTAGGAATAGCAACTTTATAATCTGGCGCAAATTTACTAGAGTGTAGAGAAGGGAGTACCTCACCTGTTTTTATTGAATCTGCATATTGTGCTTGGTTTACGCCTCCTAGCCAAAAGAGGGTAATAGGGATATTTTCATCGGTGCGTCCGTATAGGCCAAAATCTTCACCCGCCATTACAGCTTGTGTTTCAAGTACATTAGTATCGCCAATTGCGCTGGCTATAGAGTTTCTAACAATGTCTGTTTGTGCAGGGTTATTATAAGTAGATGGAATAGATTCATCTTCATGTACATATATTACAGGGTAGTTAGATTCATTTAAGCCAGCACTTTGTGCAATACCTGCGGTGATTCGTTTTATTGCTGCTATTTGAGCGCTTCTTACATCGGGGTTATAGCTTCTAAGAGTGAGTTGTAGTTTTACTTCATCCGAAATCACATTATGTTTTGAACCACCATGAATAGACCCCACTGTAATAACAGAAGGCTCAAGCGGTGAAAGCTCTCGGCTTGTGATTGTTTGCAAAGCAAGTACAGTGCGTGCAGCTATAACCACTGGGTCTATAGTTGTATGCGGATAAGCACCATGACCACCTTTACCTTTAATTGTAATATCGACAGAATCTACACTTGCCATCGTGTATTCATTTTTCATTGATACCTTACCAGCGGGGACGCTAGCGCTTACATGTAAAGCAATTATATGATCAGGTTTTGCATATTTACTAAATAGTCCTTCGCTTAACATCGCTTTAGCACCCCCACCTACTTCTTCTGCAGGCTGTGCAACCATCATTAATGTACCTTGCCACTGTTTTTTATGAGCAATTAACTGCTCTGCAGTTCCAATAAAAGAGCTCATGTGGATATCGTGGCCACAGCCGTGCATTACACCTACTTTTGCACCGCGCTCATCTATTACTTTGACTTTTGAGGCATAGGATTTTCCTGTTTGCTCAATAATAGGTAAGCCATCAGTATCAGTGCGGATCATTACTGTCGGCCCCTCACCATTTTTATAAATACCAACTACACCAAAGCCACCTACATTACTTGTTACTTTAAAACCCAGCTGAGTTAATCTATCTGCTATCTTTTTACCTGTTTTTTGTTCGTGATAAGAGAGCTCTGGGGATTGGTGTAAGTCGAGGTAAAACTTTTCAATAGCTGGCATGGCTTTGCTTAAATTCAAATCGAGTCCATTTGCTTGTACTAATGGGCTTGCTAATAAAAGTATTGCACTTAGGTAAGTTAATTTCATATTTTCCCTTATTGTTGAATATGTATACCGAGTGATTTAGGTATATGACTTGTAATTATTATGTTCACCACCATATAAAAACCTAAATAGACGAATATGGCAATCAATTCAATGAGCAACATAGTTAGTATTAATGCGCAAAACCTTCAACAAGTACTCGGTGAAACATCACAACAAAAATTGGTGTTGCTTAACTTTTTCTCTCCTCAAAGTCCTGACTGCATCGGACAGGCTGCAATTTTAGATAAAGTAGCAGCAGAATATGCAAGCTATATAGTAGTAGCAAACCTAGATTGCGATACAGAACAAGCACTCGCTTCTCAACTTGCGCAACAAGTTGGTCTGCAAACACTGCCTACGCTTGTATTATTAAAAGACTCCGCACCAGTAGATTTACTTGCAGGTGTTCAAAGCGAAGCGCAAATACGCGAAGCCCTAGCAAAGCATTTACCTGCGCAACAAGACTTACTGTTAGAACAAGCAAAGCAAGCGTTATTAAAGTCAGATTTAAATGCTGCATTTAATTATGCAAAGCAAGCTTATGAAATAGACAGCGGTAATGCACGTATCAAGTTAGTGCTAGCAGACATATGTATTCAAATTCACAAGGTAGATGAAGCGCAAGCACTTATAAATACAATAGATGCACAAGAGCAAGATGCTTACTTTAATAATATTAAAGCAAAATGCGAAGCCGCGCTTGAAGCAAAAGACTCACCAGAGATTAAAGAAAAGCAACAACAAGTAGAAAAGTATCCAAATGACTTAGAATTAAAAGAAGAGCTCAGTATTTTACTTAATGAAGCAGGCAGAAAAGAAGAAGCATTGGATGTACTGTTTACAGTTCTACAAAAAGATCTGAACTTCAACGAAGCAAAACCAAGCTTTTTAGCCATTATTGCCTCTTTACCTGATGGCGACGCACTCGCAGCTAAGTATCGTCGCAAATTATATAGTATTTTATACTAGGGTCTGTTGCTCTTTGCGGATTAAAATTTGTTCAAACTAGGGGGGGGTTAATCGCGGCGCGAGATTTGTAACCTAGTGGGCTCGGTAACTGCTCCTGCGTTACCCCACTGGCTTACATCCATGTAAGAATAAGTCTAAACCGAGTAACAAAGAGTAAATAGCCCCTAGGAAGAACCCTTTGGGCAGCGCCTGTTTGGCATTAATGCTACGTTATCGCCTATTTATGGGGAGTAACCACACAACATAGGCTCTGCCTTGCCTGAATACCAAACAGGCTGCTGCAAATTTAACCTTGAAAGATAAACAGACCCTAGATTCTAATAACTATTACTTTTGAGAAGCACCTACATAAGGTGCTTTTTGCATTTTTAAGGTTTTAATTAATAGCTTTAGTATGGTTTAGCTATGTAAAAACAAGAGTTATCAACAGGATTTTGTGGGTAACTTGTGCTTATCATGTGTGCTTGCTTGGGGCTTAATTTTAATTACTATTTTATGCAAATAACGCTTGCGTAAAATCCGCCGCTCCCTATAATGCGACCCCACTGAGACGGGAAACGCCAACGCATAGCGAGGCACGAACTACTCAGAGAGTTAAATAAAACTTCGGTTTTAAATCTTCCAAAAGAAAGTTTAAAACAAAGTATTGACTCGAAAAATAAAGGGTGTATTATTCGCATCCCTTGAGACGCTAAAGCGACTCAAAACGTTCTTTAACAATATAAAGCAATCATCTGTGTGGGCACTCGTACAGATTGAGTTCTAACAGCCAAGCTACTTAGGTAGCGAGGCAAACAAATTAGAGTCTCAATTGAAAACTGAGTGACCAACAGAGTAGTTATTTCGGTAATTATTCGGCACAGTCAATTCAATATCGAAAGATATTAAAAAATTCAGAATTCATTGAGCTGTCGAAAGACAAAAAACTTTTTAATTGAAGAGTTTGATCATGGCTCAGATTGAA
>NZ_JADYWM010000074.1:0-530 GCF_015864815.1 Pseudoalteromonas sp. NZS100 | reverse complement strand
AAATAACAATCAATAAAATAGGCGCTACAGCCTACTTAGAGTGTTTAGAGACGTTCGAGCAGTAATAGAATCAAACACCCCTCCAAAACTATAAAAAGGCTGTTATCTGATTTAGGCTTATCTGCTGTCATATTTTTCCTGCTTTCTTATGCCGGTAATACGTACTTTGTGATATACCTAAATCTACCCAAGGTTGTTGCGTGCGTGCTGAAATAGCTACAGGCTTACGCCTAGAGATCTTACCGCCTTTTCTGCCTTTAAGTGCTTGGCGATAGATAAACTCATTATAGTGGTATGCATCATTTTTCCAGCAGTATTTAGCGATGCTTTTGGCAGTGGCTTTGATTTCTGAGTATGGCAATGGTTCTGAAAACATCATATTTACGTTTTGAGCGTTTTTAAGCACTGAGTTATACCATTGCTCCCAAGTCTTACCTCGGTGCTCTCTAATCGAAGAATAAGCCCAATGGCGAACGGTATCGAACAGGGTGCAATTCCTTCCAAGCCCATATTCTTTCTCGGTCGCCGTT
>NZ_JADYWM010000073.1:0-542 GCF_015864815.1 Pseudoalteromonas sp. NZS100 | reverse complement strand
TTATCAACCCCCCCGATGCACACCTGATATCTGATACCAATAAATAGTTGCATAGTGTAAAGGAAAAAGAAAACGCTTTGTTAGCAATGTTTCTGACTTGCGGAATCAAAATTGTAGAAGCAAAGCTTCATGGTGAATCAAAGGTGATTCAAAGGTGTTTTGATGATAACAATGATGACAACAAAAGATGATGACAAAGGTGATGAACAAAAAGCTCAAAAGATCAAAGAACAACTCAAGTGAATCAAGAACAATTCAAGAGTTCAAGATAAGAATCAAGAAGAATTCAAGACTCAAGAAGAAAGTCTAGAGTCAAGAATCAAGATTCAAGGTTCAAGATCTCAAGAATCAAGATCAAGATTCAAGACTCAAGATTCAAGAATCAAGAGAAGACTCAATCAAGATAAGTACTAAAAAAGTTTTTCAAAACATTGAGTAGCACAAGAATTTTTCACAAAATCTTTTACCAAAGAGTTTTACTCTTTGGTAATCGATTACCAGAAGGTAGTAATCGATTACCATTAGCTAGCATTGTTTTCAAA
>NZ_JADYWM010000010.1:0-149220 GCF_015864815.1 Pseudoalteromonas sp. NZS100 | reverse complement strand
GTTTTAC
This sequence comes from Pseudoalteromonas sp. NZS100, assembly GCF_015864815.1. Classification (NCBI taxonomy): domain Bacteria; kingdom Pseudomonadati; phylum Pseudomonadota; class Gammaproteobacteria; order Alteromonadales; family Pseudoalteromonadaceae; genus Pseudoalteromonas; species Pseudoalteromonas sp. NZS100. Next base: position 149,213 of record NZ_JADYWM010000010.1, on the reverse strand, counting down.
CGTGGTCAACGTGGCCGATTGTACCAACGTTTACGTGCGGTTTTACGCGTTCAAACTTTTCTTTTGCCATCTTAAAAAATTCCTAATAAAGAAATTAAAGCCTGACTCACTATTGAGCCAGACAAGCTAAAATTATATAACAGCGCGAGCTGAAATTATTGTATCTGCGACATTTTTAGAGGCTTCAGCGTACTTCACAAACTCCATAGAGTATGAGGCACGGCCCTGTGTTGCAGATCGTAAAGCAGTTGCATAACCAAACATTTCAGAAAGAGGAACTTGCGCATTAATTTGCTTAAGTCCACCTAATGCATCTTCCATGCCTTCGATTATGCCGCGGCGACGGTTTAAGTCGCCAACTACATCACCCATATTTGAATCAGGAGTGAGTACTTCAACCTTCATTACTGGCTCTAAAAGTACAGGGTTAGCTTCAAGCGCCCCGTTTTTCATTGCCAGTGAACCTGCTATTTTAAATGCCATTTCATTCGAATCTACATCATGGAATGAACCATCATATAAAGTCGCTTTAACGCCAAGTAATGGGTAGCCTGCCAGTACACCTTGAGACATTTGCTCTTGGATACCTTTGTCTACCGCAGGAACGAATTCTTTAGGAACTGAACCACCTACGGTTTCGTTAACGAACTCGTAAATTGGTGACTCATCATCCGTAATATCCATCGGTTCAAGTTTAATCCAAACGTGTCCATATTGGCCACGACCACCTGACTGACGTATAAACTTCCCTTCAACCTTAACAGTTGAACGAATAGCTTCTCGGTATGAGACCTGCGGCTTACCAACGTTACATTCAACACTGAATTCACGTTTCATACGGTCGACGATGATATCTAGGTGAAGTTCACCCATGCCAGAGATTATAACCTGGCCTGATTCTTCGTCAGTTTGTACGCGAAAAGAAGGATCTTCAGCAGCTAGTTTACCTAGTGCGATACCCATCTTGTCTTGGTCAGCTATAGTGCGGGGCTCAACCGCAATAGAGATTACTGGTTCTGGGAATTCCATACGCTCAAGCGTAATAATAGAATTCGGATCACACAGTGTTTCACCTGTTGTTACGTCTTTAAGACCAATAGCTGCCGCGATGTCGCCTGCGAAAACTTCTTTGATCTCTTCACGAGAGTTTGAATGCATCTGTACGATACGGCCAAGTCGCTCACGCTTACTTTTTACTGGATTATATACCGTGTCACCCTGTTTAACAGTACCAGAGTAAACACGGAAAAAGGTCAAGGTTCCAACGAACGGGTCTGTTGCAATCTTAAATGCGAGTGCAGCAAACGGCGCTTTATCATTAGCTGGACGTTCTTCCTCAGTACCATTTTCTAAGATACCTTGGATTTGTTTCACTTGCTCTGGTGACGGCATATATTCAACAACGCCATCAAGCACAGCTTGAACGCCTTTGTTTTTAAATGCGCTACCACAAGTAACTGGAACAATCTCATTTGCTAACGTTCGTTGGCGTAAAGCATTTTTAATTTCTGCTTCACTTAACTCTTCACCTTCTAAGTATTTATCCATTAGTTCTTCTGTTGCTTCAGCAGCGCTTTCAACTAAATGAGCGCGCCATTCTTCAGCTAATTCCAGAAGTTCTGCCGGTATTGCCTCATAAGAAAAAGTCATACCCTGGTCCGCTTCGTTCCAGTTAATCACTTTCATTTTTATAAGGTCAATAACACCTTTAAAGTCGTCCTCAGCGCCTACAGGCAACTGAATTGGAACAGGCGTTGCTCCAAGACGAGATTTCACCTGGCTGACCACTGCTAAGAAGTCTGCGCCCGTGCGATCCATTTTATTTACGAAGATCATTCTCGGAACTTCGTATTTGTTCGCTTGACGCCAAACTGTCTCAGTTTGCGGCTGTACACCAGATGAAGCACAAAGAACAACTACCGCACCATCTAGTACGCGTAAAGAACGCTCTACTTCGATAGTGAAATCTACGTGTCCTGGAGTATCAATAATATTGATACGATGGGCGTCAAATTGAGCGTCCATCCCTTTCCAAAAACACGTTGTTGCAGCAGAAGTGATTGTGATACCACGCTCTTGTTCCTGCTCCATCCAATCCATAGTTGCAGCGCCATCATGTACTTCACCGATCTTATGAGAAAGACCTGTGTAGAACAGAACACGTTCTGTTGTGGTGGTTTTGCCTGCATCTACGTGAGCAACAATACCTATATTACGATAGCGCTCAAGTGGAGTTGTACGTGCCATATGATCCTCTTAAAGGTTAAAGACAGATTACCAACGGTAATGAGCGAATGCTTTATTCGCTTCAGCCATACGGTGAACGTCTTCACGTTTCTTAACCGCAGTGCCTTTATTATCAGAAGCGTCAACGATTTCTTGAGCTAGACGTAAGCCCATAGATTTTTCGCCACGCTTACGTGCAGCGTCTACTAACCAACGCATACCTAATGCGTTACGACGAACTGGACGTACTTCAACTGGTACTTGATAAGTTGAACCACCAACACGGCGAGATTTAACCTCTACCTGTGGACGGATGTTATCAAGTGCAGTTTCAAAGATTTCTAGGTGCGACTTGCCTGATTTCTCAGCAGCCACGTCTAGCGCACCATAAACAATTTTTTCAGCAGTAGATTTCTTGCCGTCTAACATCACGATGTTAACGAATTTAGCAAGAAGTTCCGATCCGAACTTAGGATCTGGAAGAATTTTACGTTGACCGATTACGCGTCTTCTAGGCATTTTGTATCTCCGGTTTATTCAGGTTTGCTCTTTCGAGTCAATCACCCAAAACAATAATTATAAATATTTAGTGCTTGGCCTTACTAACGGAATACAATTACCCTTTAGGGCGTTTTGCACCGTATTTAGAACGAGCTTGACGACGATCGCTAACGCCTGCACAGTCAAGTGCACCACGAACAGTGTGAAAACGCACACCTGGTAAATCTTTAACACGACCACCACGGATTAGGATTACACTATGCTCTTGAAGGTTATGACCTTCACCGCCAATGTATGAAGTTACTTCGAAACCGTTAGTTAAACGTACACGTGCTACTTTACGTAACGCCGAGTTTGGTTTCTTAGGTGTAGTTGTATATACGCGAGTACATACACCGCGCTTTTGCGGACACGCTTTTAGTGCAGCTGAGTTACTTTTCGTAACCTTGCTACGGCGTGGCTTACGCACTAGCTGGTTAATAGTTGCCATTTAAATAGCTCCTGAAATTAAAATTACTACTGAAAAAAATAAAAAAATCCGCCCTTTATTTACGAGCCTGCATTAAGCACACAAGTAAATGGGTGGCGGAATTTTAATGAGCAAAGTTTAACCTGTCAACCTAAACTAATCGTAAGACAGCATATAACTGCCTTACGATCACTTAATCTATTGATTAAGAACAGTTTATTGATTTCCAGACAAATCAGCATTTAGAGCGTCTGTAAGTGCTTGAGTCGCCTCTTCTGCACTTACTGTTTGCTCTTCTACTACTACTTTGCTTTGTTTACGGCGAGCCATACGCTCTTGATGATACGCAAAACCGGTACCGGCTGGGATCAAACGACCCACAATTACGTTTTCTTTAAGACCGCGAAGCTCATCGCTCTTACCATTCACTGCCGCATCTGTAAGAACACGTGTTGTCTCTTGGAAAGACGCTGCAGAGATGAAAGATTCTGTTGCTAGTGATGCTTTTGTGATACCCATTAACTGGATTTCAAACTTAGCTGGTATCTTACCTTGTTTTTCAAGGTCACGGTTTGCGATATTAACGCGCGCCACTTCGATTTGTTCACCAGCTAAGAAGTCAGTATCACCGCCGTGCATAATGGTACATTTACGTAACATTTGACGGATAATTGTTTCAATGTGCTTGTCATTGATCTTAACGCCTTGCAAACGGTAAACCTCTTGCACTTCGTTAACGATATAGTTAGCAACATGAGTCACACCACGTAGGCGTAAGATGTCATGTGGTGATTCAGGACCATCGGCAATAACTTCACCTTTAGACACTTGCTCACCTTCAAACACGTTAAGTTGACGCCACTTAGGAATCATCTCTTCGTAATGATCACCTTCAGCTGGAGTAATAACTAAACGCTTCTTACCTTTAGTCTCTTTACCGAAGCTAATTGTACCAGTTACTTCAGCTAATATAGCTGGATCTTTTGGCTTACGAGCTTCAAATAAGTCGGCTACGCGTGGTAGACCACCCGTGATATCACGAGTTTTCGAACCTTCTTGCGGAATACGTGCTAACACGTCACCTGGGTTTGCTGTAACGCCGTCAATAACTTCAATCGTAGTGAATGAAGGAAGACGTGTTTCTTGCAGACCGCGCTCTTCACTTTCAATGATAAGCTTTGGTTCTTTCGTATTTACTTTAGCAAGATCTTTTACAACTACACGGGTTAAACCGGTTAGTTCATCTGTCTGTGCTTCAGTATTTGAATCATCGATATCGCTGAACGATACTTTTGACTTATGCTCAAGAACGATTGGGTGACTATGCGGGTCCCAAGTAGCAACGATGTCGTTACCTTGAACTTCTGCATTGTCTTGCACTGTTAGTACCGCACCGTAAGGTACTTTATAACGCTCTTTCTCACGACCATGACTATCGATGATAGTAATTTCCGTAGAACGAGAGGTAATAACAATCTTACCGTCTGTGTTTAATACGTACTTAGAGTTATGAAGTTTTAATGTACCGTTAGTTTTAACTTGTACATTATTTTCTGCAGATGCTCTAGATGCCGCACCACCGATGTGGAAGGTACGCATTGTTAACTGTGTACCCGGCTCACCGATTGATTGAGCCGCGATAACACCCACTGATTCACCAGCGTTAATGATGTGACCACGTGCTAGGTCACGACCGTAACAGTTAGCACAAACACCAAAGTCATTATCACATGTGATAACAGAACGTACGCGAACTTCATCTACTGAGTGCTCTTCTAAAAGGTCACACAGTTTTTCGTCAAGCATAACATTACGTTCAACAAGTACAGTATTAGTACCTGGAATTACAATATCTTCAGCAACAACACGACCTAGAACACGTTCGCGAAGTGCTTCTACAACATCACCACCTTCAATAAGCGGTTTCATTGTTAAGCCATCTTCTGTGCCACAGTCATCTTCATTGATTACCAAATCTTGTGCAACGTCTACTAGACGACGCGTTAGGTAACCCGAGTTTGCTGTTTTAAGTGCTGTATCGGCAAGACCTTTACGCGCACCATGCGTTGAGATGAAGTACTGAAGTACGTTTAGACCTTCACGGAAGTTAGCTGTGATTGGCGTCTCGATGATTGAACCATCTGGACGTGCCATTAGACCACGCATACCCGCCAACTGACGAATCTGTGCAGCACTACCACGAGCACCTGAGTCGGCCATCATAAACACTGAGTTAAATGACGGTTGCTCTACTTCTTCACCTTTTGCATTGATAACTGTATCTTTTGACAAGTTAGCCATCATCTCACGTGATAAGTTTTCGTTTACACGTGACCAGATATCGATAACTTTATTGTACTTTTCACCAGCCGTTACAAGACCTGATTGGAATTGTTGGTTGATTTCAGTCACTTCAGCTTCAGCTGATTCAATTATCTGTGCTTTAATCGGTGGGATAACTAAGTCATCAATACCGATAGAAACACCTGACTTCATTGCATAATGGAAACCGGTGTACATAACTTGGTCAGCAAAGATAACTGTATCTTTAAGACCTAGACGACGGTAACACTCATTCAATAAGCCAGAAATCTGCTTTTTACCTAGCGGCTGGTTGATTGACGCAAACGGCATGCCTTTAGGTAAAATTAGAGACAGAATTGCACGACCAACAGTTGTATCGATAACAGTAACAGTGTCTTCTACTATGCCGTCTTCGTTTTTAACTGATTGGCTAATACGTACTTTCACGATTGCGTGAAGGTCTGCATTGCCGCTGCGGTATGCTTTTTCTGCTTCTTTTGGATCTTTAAATATCGCGCCTTCGCCTTTAGCGTTAATGCGGTCACGAGTCATGTAATAAAGACCCAATACAACATCCTGTGAAGGAACGATGATTGGCTCACCATTCGCAGGAGATAGAATGTTGTTTGTTGACATCATTAAGGCACGAGCTTCAAGCTGTGCTTCGATTGTTAACGGTACGTGTACCGCCATTTGGTCACCATCGAAATCGGCGTTGTAGGCCGCACATACTAATGGATGCAAATGAATCGCTTTACCTTCGATAAGCACAGGTTCAAACGCTTGGATACCCAAACGGTGAAGTGTTGGTGCACGGTTAAGTAATACTGGATGTTCACGAATTACTTCATCAAGTACATCCCATACTTCCGGAACTTCACGTTCAACCATCTTCTTAGCTGCTTTGATTGTCGTAGCCATGCCGCGACGCTCTAATTTGCCATAGATGAATGGTTTGAATAACTCTAGTGCCATCTTCTTAGGAAGACCACATTGGTGAAGCTTAAGTGTAGGACCTACTGTGATTACAGAACGGCCTGAATAATCTACACGCTTACCAAGTAAGTTCTGACGGAAACGACCTTGCTTACCCTTGATCATATCAGCAAGAGATTTAAGAGGACGTTTGTTAGAACCTGTAATTGCACGACCACGACGACCGTTATCAAGTAGCGCATCTACCGCTTCTTGTAACATACGTTTTTCGTTGCGTACAATAATGTCTGGTGCTGCTAAATCTAGTAGACGTTTAAGACGGTTATTACGGTTAATAACACGACGGTAAAGGTCGTTTAGATCAGATGTCGCAAAACGACCACCGTCTAATGGTACTAATGGGCGTAGATCAGGTGGCAATACTGGAAGTACTGTCATGATCATCCACTCAGGGTTATTACCTGATTGGTGGAACGATTCCATTAACTTAAGACGTTTAGTGATTTTTTTACGCTTAGTTTCAGAGTTAATTGTTGGTAACTCTTCACGCATCTCAGCAATTAATTGAGCAAGATCAAGTTCACGAAGCAAGTCTAAAACTGCTTCAGCACCCATCTTCGCTTCAAATTCATCACCGTGCTCTTCTAGTGAATCTAAGTATTCTTCTTCACCTAATAGCTGACCACGCTCAAGCGTTGTCATACCAGGCTCAGTTACTACGAATGATTCGAAGTAAAGAACACGTTCAATATCACGAAGCGTCATATCTAGCATTAAGCCAATACGTGACGGTAATGATTTTAAAAACCATATATGTGCAACTGGGCTCGCAAGGTCGATATGACCCATACGATCGCGTCGCACTTTAGTGAGTGTTACTTCAACGCCACACTTTTCACAGATCACACCACGGTGTTTAAGGCGTTTATATTTACCACATAAACACTCATAATCTTTCACTGGACCGAAAATACGGGCACAGAATAAGCCGTCGCGCTCAGGCTTGAAAGTACGGTAGTTAATAGTCTCAGGTTTCTTTACTTCACCGTATGACCATGAACGAACCATGTCTGGTGAAGCAAGACCAATGCGAATTGCATCGAATTCTTCGGTCTTATTTTGTTGCTTCAGAAACTTAAGTAAGTCTTTCACCTTAGCTCTCCTGTCGGAGTTAATCTTGAGGACGGATAGTCTCGTCCCTACATTCTATTCAGCCGTAACAGATGCTGCAGCGTTAACTGCAGCATCTAATTGGCTTAATTTTCTTCCAACTCGATGTTGATACCCAGTGAGCGGATTTCTTTCAACAATACGTTGAACGATTCTGGCATACCTGGTTCCATTTTATGGTTACCATCAACGATGTTTTTATACATCTTAGTACGACCGTTCACGTCATCCGATTTCACTGTTAGCATTTCTTGTAGAGTGTAAGCAGCACCGTAAGCTTCAAGTGCCCATACTTCCATCTCACCAAAACGCTGGCCACCGAACTGTGCTTTACCACCCAGCGGCTGCTGAGTAACAAGGCTGTAAGAACCAGTAGAACGTGCGTGCATCTTATCGTCAACCAAGTGGTTAAGTTTAAGCATGTACATGTAACCAACAGTTACTTGACGTTCAAACTGATCGCCAGTACGGCCATCATAAAGTGTAACCTGACCACTTCGAGGATATCCACCAAGCTCAAGCATGTCTTTGATTTCGCTTTCTTTCGCGCCATCAAATGCAGGAGTAGCTATTGGTAAACCACCTTTTAAGTTTTCAGCTAGACGACGAATTTCGTCATCAGTGAAGCTAGCAATGTCTACAACTTGGCGAGATTCACCAATTTCGTAAGCTTGCTTGATGAATTCACGTAGCTCATGAAGCTCACGTTGTTCTTTCATCATCTCTTCAATACGTTCACCGATACCACGTGCAGCAAGACCCATATGTGTTTCAAGGATCTGACCGATGTTCATACGCGATGGTACACCTAGTGGATTCAATACGATATCTACCGTACGACCTTTGTCATCGTAAGGCATATCTTCTACTGGTACGATAGTCGAGATAACACCTTTGTTACCGTGACGACCCGCCATTTTATCACCCGGTTGGATGCGACGTTTAACAGCTAGGTATACTTTAACAATCTTAAGTACGCCTGGTGCTAAATCATCACCTTGGGTAATTTTACGACGTTTGTTTTCAAACTTTTTATCGTATTCAGCTTTAAGCTCATCGTACTGTGCAGCTAGTTGCTCAAGCTCAGCTTGCTTGTCTTCTTCAGCAAGGCTTTGCGTAAGTACTTTTTCAGCATTAAGAGATGCAAGTTTATCTTCATCAAAACCAGCAGCTATAAGTAGCTTGCGTGCACGGTCTAAAACGCCTGCTTCTAAAATACGGAACTCTTCGTTGAAGTCTTTCTTCGCTTCGCGAAGCTGCATGTCTTCAACTTCTAACGCACGTTTATCTTTTTCAACACCATCACGGGTGAAAACTTGCACGTCAATTACAGTACCAGTTACAGAGTTTGGTACGCGTAAAGAGCTGTCTTTAACGTCAGACGCTTTTTCACCGAAGATAGCACGTAGTAGCTTCTCTTCAGGTGTAAGCTGTGTCTCGCCTTTAGGAGTCACTTTACCTACTAGGATATCGCCGCCTTTAACTTCAGCACCAATATATACAACGCCTGATTCATCAAGCTTGCCTAGCGCAGATTCACCCACATTCGGGATATCTGCAGTGATCTCTTCAGGACCTAATTTAGTATCACGGGCAACACACTGTAGTTCTTGAATATGGATAGTCGTTAGACGATCTTCTTCAACTACGCGCTCTGATAACAAGATTGAATCTTCGAAGTTGTAACCGTTCCATGGCATGAATGCCACGCGAAGGTTTTGACCAAGGGCTAAGTCACCTAAGTCAGTCGAAGGACCATCTGCTAACACGTCACCACGAGTAACCGGTTCGCCAACCATACAAGTTGGTTTTTGGTTAATACATGTATTTTGGTTAGAACGTGTGTATTTGGTTAAGTTGTAGATGTCGATGCCCGCTTCACCAGGGATGCGTTCTTCTTCATGTACATTTACAACGATGCGACTTGCGTCAGCATACATTACTTCACCACCACGTTTAGCAACGATAGTTACACCAGAGTCTTTCGCTAGTGTTAACTCAATACCAGTACCTACTAACGGTTTATCCGCTTTCAATGTTGGTACTGCTTGACGTTGCATGTTTGAACCCATCAATGCACGGTTAGCATCATCGTGTTCTAGGAACGGGATAAGTGCTGCCGCTACAGAGATCACCTGTTGTGGTGATACATCCATATACTGCTGGTCCATGCGACCCATAAAGGTAGATTCACCTTTGTGACGACATGGAATAAGTTCATCAACAAACTCATTGGTTTCAGTTAAGTTTGAGTTCGCCTGTGCGATAACAAACTGACCTTCTTCAATGGCTGATAAGTAATCAACTTCATCAGTTACAACACCATCTACCACTTTGCGGTAAGGTGTTTCTAAGAAACCGTAGTCATTTGTACGTGCGTACGTAGACAACGAGTTAATTAGACCGATGTTTGGACCCTCAGGAGTCTCGATTGGACATACGCGACCATAGTGAGTTACGTGAACGTCACGTACTTCAAAGCCTGCGCGTTCACGAGTTAGACCGCCCGGACCTAATGCAGAGATACGACGTTTATGCGTAACTTCTGATAGTGGGTTATTTTGGTCCATAAACTGTGATAACTGAGACGAGCCGAAGAACTCTTTAACCGCTGCCGAAATAGGCTTAGCGTTAATAAGATCTTGTGGCATTATCGCGTCAAGGTCACCTAAGCTTAAACGCTCACGTACAGCACGTTCAACACGTACTAGACCAACACGGAATTGGTTCTCAGCCATTTCGCCAACACTACGTATACGACGGTTGCCTAAGTGATCGATATCATCAACATCGCCTTGACCGTTACGAATAGCAATTAATACTTTCATAACAGACACGATGTCTTCTTTGCTTAATGTGCCTGGGCCTGTGTCTGTATCGTAACCAACACGGCTATTGAACTTCATACGACCTACAGTAGATAAGTCATAACGCTCTTCAGAGAAGAACAAGTTCTGGAATAAGGCTTCAGCCGCGTCTTTCGTCGGTGGCTCGCCTGGGCGCATCATGCGGTAAATTTCTACTAGTGCTTCTAAACGGCTGCTTGAAGAGTCAATGTTCAATGTATTTGACATGTAAGCACCGCTGTCCACTTCATTGATATATAACGTATCAATTTTAGTGTGACCGGCTTTAACCAATTCAGCCATTAGCTCTAGAGTTAGCTCGTCATTTGCATTTGCAATAACTTCACCAGTTGACTCATCAACATAGTTTTTAGCTACAATACGGCCAATGATGTACTCATGTGGTACTTCTAATTGCTTAATGCCTTTCTTCTCGATGCTCTTGATGTGGCGAGCCGTAACACGACGACCGCTTTCAACAAATACTTCACCGTCTTCGCTCTTGATATCAAAAGCGGCAGTTTCACCACGTAAACGCGAAGGTACAAGTTCCATAAGAACTTTACCATTCGTTACTTCAAACGTAGTGTTATCGAAGAACATATCTAGGATTTCTTCGCTAGAATACTCTAGTGCACGTAGGATGATAGACGCCGGTAATTTACGACGGCGGTCAATACGTACATATAAGTTATCTTTTGCATCAAATTCGAAGTCTAACCATGAACCACGGTAAGGTATAACGCGTGCGTTATATAATACTTTACCCGATGAATGGGTTTTACCGCGGTCGTTATCAAAGAATACACCAGGGCTACGGTGTAGCTGAGAAACGATAACACGCTCTGTACCATTGATTACAAAAGTACCGGTATCTGTCATGAGCGGAATTTCGCCCATGTAAACTTCTTGCTCTTTAATGTCTTTAACTGTGCCTGGTGCTTCTTTGTCCATAACAACAAGACGCAGTTTCACGCGAAGTGGAGCAGAATAAGTCACACCGCGAATTTGACATTCTTTTACATCGAAAACTGGCTCACCAATACGGTAACTTACGTATTGAAGCTCAGAATTTCCCGAGTAGCTTTTAATAGGGAACACAGAACGGAAGGCAGCTTCCAAACCATGATCGCCATCAGCGTCCGGCACTAAGAATTTTTTAAACGATTCTAACTGTGTAGACAGTAAAAAAGGTATATCCAAAACTTGTGGACGTTTACCAAAATCCTTACGGATACGTTTCTTTTCAGAATAAGAGTAAGCCATGGGGTTCCTCAGCTTGCTGATCTTTGACCCGACCTGTTCTTGTAAGAACAGACTTAACTGGCAGCTATGCCAAGATTTTACAACATTTAACTGTTGTTCTAATTAGATCCCACTTTAACACTAGCAAACTATAAAGCGTTGAAAGTAAAGAAAAAATCAGATTTTATTTGAACTAAAAGAGTGCATCACTCTATAGCGCAAAAAGGCCGGTGATTAAATAATCACCAGCCCTTGCCTGATTTCTCAGGCAGCGAACTTAGCAAAAGCTAAATTACTTAACCTCAACTTCAGCACCAGCTTCAGTAAGATCTTTTGCAAGTGCTTCAGCTTCTTCTTTAGATACACCTTCTTTAACAGGTGTAGGAGCAGCTTCAACAAGAGCTTTCGCTTCTTTAAGGCCAAGGCCAGTTGCGCTACGAACAGCTTTGATTGCAGAAACCTTGTTAGCGCCAGCGCCAGTAAGGATTACGTCAAATTCTGTTTTCTCTTCAGCAGCTTCAGCAGCTGGACCAGCTACCATTGCAGCTGCAGCAGTTACGCCGAATTTTTCTTCCATTGCTTCGATAAGAGCAACAACGTCCATTACTGACATTTCAGCAATTGCGTCAAGGATTTGGTCTTTAGATACAGACATTACAAATTTCCTAATAATTAACGGACATTAAGTCCAAATAAATTTTACACCGAAAGTGAGATTAAACAGCTTAAAATTAAGCAGCTTGCTCTTCTTTCTGTACACGTACTGCTTCAATTGTTTTACACAATTTGCCAGCAGACGCTTCTTTCATAGCACTCATTAAGCGTGCAACAGCTTCATCGTATGTAGGTAATGTAGCAAGCATTGCTGCATCAACAACATTTCCTTCAAAAGCGGCCGTTTTAAGCTCGAATTTCTCATTCTTTTTCGCGAAATCTGAAAAGATACGCGCAGCAGCACCTGGGTGCTCTGATGAGAAAGCGATTAAGCTTGGACCAACAAATGAATCAGAAAGACACTCAAAATCTGTTCCTTCAAGAGCACGTTTTGCTAAAGTGTTACGGACAACTTTCATCCAAACACCATTTGCACGAGCTTCTTTACGAAGGGCAGTGATTGCGCCAACTGTTACACCACGAGAATCTGCAACAACTGCAGATAGAGCACCATTGGCTGCTTCGTTGACTTCAGCAACTATTGCTTTTTTGCCTTGAAGATTTAAAGCCATGGGTGTTACTCCTGGTTTAATGGGGGTACCGATTATCGGATTCCCCTGTTCTACTCTTCCCTACCAAACAAGGTAGAGATGCTTTTTACGGCGAGAGCCAGAAGGATTAGGAAAAATCTATCTGGGGTCTACACCGTCTACGTAGGTGAATATTAAGGCCGAAGCCACCTACGGTCTTGGACGGAAGCCCAATTTATCGTTAACCCCAAAGGCTTAACGAAATTATGGACTTCAACCCGAATTCTTTACTTTGCAAATTAATAAATTAATCAACAAAATGGCGCGAAATTATAGTACAAATTTCACGCCATGTAAACACTCAATTAAGCAACAATAGTGCTTAAAGTGTTTTGGTCAACAGAAACACCTGCGCCCATTGTTGTAGAGATAGTTACTTTCTTCAAGTAAACACCTTTAGCTTGAGAAGGTTTAGCCTTCTTAAGCGCAACAATTAGAGCTTCAAGGTTTTGTTGTAACTGCTCTGCAGTGAAATCAACCTTACCAATAGTAGTATGGATGATGCCATTTTTGTCATTACGGTAACGTACTTGACCTGCTTTAGCATTTTTAACTGCTTCTGCAACGTTAGGCGTTACAGTACCAGTTTTAGGGTTTGGCATTAGACCACGTGGGCCTAAGATTTGACCTAGTTGACCAACAACACGCATAGCGTCTGGTGATGCAACAACAACGTCAAAGTTCATCTCGCCTTTTTTAACTAGTTCAGCAAGATCTTCCATACCTACTAATTCAGCACCGGCTTCTTTTGCAGCTTCTGCATTAGCGCCTTGTGTGAATACAGCAACACGAACGTCACGACCAGTACCGTTAGGTAGTACAGTAGCACCACGAACGTTTTGATCAGATTTACGAGCATCGATACCAAGGTTAACGGCAACGTCAACACTTTCTACGAATTTAGCTGTCGCTAACTCTTTTAAAAGAGCAACTGCTTCATTGATTTCGTAATCTTTAGTTACTTCCACTTTTTCGCGGATAGTACGCATACGTTTAGTTAATTTAGCCATTTCTTAGTCCTCTACGTTCAAGCCCATCGCACGCGCAGAACCTGCGATAGTGCGAACCGCTGCGTCCATATCGGCAGCTGTAAGGTCAGTTCGTTTTGTCTCAACAATTTCTTCAAGTTGAGCACGAGTTACTGTGCCTACTTTATCAGTGTTAGGACGGCCTGAGCCTGACTTGATACCAGCAGCTTTCTTAAGTAAGTAAGCAGCAGGTGGCGTTTTCATGTCGAACGTAAATGAACGGTCACCGTAAACAGAGATCACTACAGGAACTGGAGCGCCTTTTTCGATAGACTCTGTACGTGCGTTAAACGCTTTACAGAATTCCATGATGTTTACACCGTGTTGACCTAGTGCAGGACCTACTGGAGGACTAGGATTAGCCATACCAGCGGCAACTTGTAGCTTGATTAGAGCTTCAACTTTTTTAGCCATTATAAATACCTCATTTGGTGGGTCTCAGCCTTGTGCGCGCGAGGACGCGTACTCTAACGGCTTCCCAGTTTAAAAATTGGTTTCGTACTTTTTGCACAGTAAAAAATAAATTTTACCTTAATACAAAAAGGCCGCTGATTATAAGTTAATCAGCGGCCTTTTTCAAGCTTCATGCCAAAATTTAAATAAAAATTAGCGAAGCTTTTTTAATCAATTACTTATCTTGTTCAACTTGACCGAATTCAAGCTCAACTGGCGTAGAACGACCAAAAATAAGTACAGATACTTTTACGCGGCTCTTTTCGTAGTCAACTTCTTCAACTACACCACTGAAATCTGCAAATGGACCATCTGTAACGCGTACAACTTCACCTGGTTCAAATAATGTAGCAGGTTTAGGTGCTTCAGCATTTTCTTGTAGGCGATTAAGAATGCGCTCAGCTTCTTTAGGGCTGATAGGAGCAGGACGATCAGACGTACCACCAATAAAGCCCATAACGCGCTCTGTGCTGTTCACTAAGTGCCAGCTTGCGTCATTCATATCCATTTGTACTAATACATAACCTGGGAAGAATTTACGCTCAGATTTACGCTTTTGGCCAGCGCGCATCTCAACAACTTCTTCAGTTGGTACTAATATCTCACCAAAGCTCGATTCTAGACCTTCGATTTTAATATGTTCAATTAACGTTTGAGCTACACGCTTTTCGTAACCAGAAAAGGCCTGTACTACATACCAACGTAACTTAATTTCTTTGTTCTCGTTCTCATCCGACATGGGATCAGATCTCCAATCCAGTTAAAAAGCCTACAGCGCGGAATAAAATGCCATCTAATCCCCAAAGGATAAGTGCCATAATCACTGTTGCAACCATTACAATTAATGTCGTGTGGGTAGTTTCTTGGCGCGTTGGCCAAATAACTTTGCGTACTTCAATTCGAGCTTCTTTAGCGAAAGCAAGAAAGTTACGTCCCTTAAATGTTTGCGAGGCAATTGCTAATCCGGCCGCTATTGCAACAACAACGCCAATAGCACGTAGTAATACAGATTGATCTGCATACATGTGATTACCAACAACTGCGCCTGCAAGTAGCGCGATTGCTACTAACCACTTTACTGACTCCATCGCACTTGATGGTGTTTCTACATTCGTGCTCATAATATTATTACCTTAACTACAGACACAACAACCCTACACTACGGCAGGGTTAATCCATTAAAATCTAAACTTAAAAACAGACTTAATTTAAACCGGTTTTTAATCTCAGACTACTCAAATAACAAGTAAAACTGGCAGGGGCGGAGAGATTCGAACTCCCAACCATCGGTTTTGGAGACCGCTGTTCTACCAATTGGAACTACGCCCCTGCAAAGTGGATGCCTATTATACTTACGCAGTTCATTAACACAAGCCTAAAAGATACCCACATTGGAAAATCTAATTAATTAATTACATTATTGTTTAAACTGCTAATAATTTAATCGGTTAGATAAACCTACAATCCAAAGATATTGATTATTTCCCTATGGTTTTATAAACGTCACTCAACAAGCTTGAAGTACCAAACCTAAATGTATTTGCTTGCAAATAATCATCACCCATTATTGCGCGTGCTAGTGCTAAATAATCACTAGCATCGGCAACAGTTTTAACACCGCCGGCCGCTTTAAAGCCCACACGTTTGTTTGATTTTTTAATGGCTGTTAGCATAATTTTTGTTGATTCAAGCGTGGCATTTACAGCCACTTTACCCGTACTGGTTTTTACAAAATCAGCACCGCCTTCAATTGCAAGCTCCGTGGCTTGAGTAATAAGCGCGTCGGTTTTTAGCTCGCCGCTTTCTATTATTACTTTAAGTTGCGCGCGCGACCCACACGCTTTTTTACTTTCGCTTACATAACTAAGTACAGTTTGAGCATCGCCTGCTATGAGTTTTTTATAAGGAATAACCAAATCAATTTCGTCTGCGCCGCGCTCTATTGAAATAAGTGTTTCGTTAATTACATCACTCAGTGGTGCATCACCCGTTGGGAAGTTAGTGACTGTTGCGACTTTTACGTGGTTAAGCTCACGCGCTGCGAGTGCTATTTTTGCATCATCAACAAAGTCGCTATAAACACATACTGCGGCAGGCGTACCTAAGGTAGGATTTATGCTATCAACAAGTGCTTGAATGCTTTTGGTGGTATCGCTGGTGTTTAAGCTTGTTAAATCCATCAGTGCGACTGCTAATGCGGCATCTTTTTGGTGTTGTGTCATTAGAGCTCCGTTGCTTATGTAATACCAATTTTATTAAAAACATGATCATTTTAGTGTATTAAATAACGCACTAACTAGGTTAAAAACTATTTATATAGAACAACTATGTATCATAATTTTAGCCTTGTTATTGAGCTATTTTCTCGTCGCTATAATAGATCACTAATTTAATGCAATTGGTATAAGTACAAAATTTGATATGCCTCCATATTAACAAATTTAACCAAACTCGCTATAGCTCATAACCAAACACTATAAGCTGGTTATTTTACTTGTAACTCGGCGCAATCCCTTGTTAACTAGCTCTTAGGCCTAAAAAGCCCACCTATTATAACTTTTGGTTATATCAACTTGGTTTTAATTATTTTTTACTTATTGATAGCCGCTATATTCTGCTTATCAGAATAAAGCGTTTTCTTATATTTGAATTTGTTTAGGGGTGTTATAAACGTGCAGTATTTACCTATCTTTACCAAACTCGACAACAAACCAGTATTGGTTGTTGGCGGTGGAGAGGTCGCATTACGCAAATGTCGCGCGTTTTTAAAAGCGAGAGCAAGCGTTACTTTAGTAGCACCTTGGTTTTGCGACGAACTAAAAGAGCATGCACATAATAATGAAGTAACGCTTATTGATGCTTATTTTGATGAATCGCACCTTGATGGCAAAATGCTTGTTATTGCAGCAACCGACCGCGATGAAGTAAACAACAACGTATTTGAACTTGCCAATGCCCGCAATGTGTTTGTAAACGTGGTTGATGACCAACCTAAATGTACGTTTATATTCCCATCCATTGTTGACCGTGACCCAATTACGATTGCTATATCAAGTGCTGGCACAGCGCCCGTACTTGCACGTCGCTTACGCGAAAAGCTCGAAACTCTTATTCCACATCATATTGGCCCACTTGCAACACTTGTCGGTGGCTTTAGAGACAAAGTAAAAAAACGCTTTAAGCATTTTTCAGACCGCCGCCAATTTTGGGAAGGCGTGTTCGACTCATCTGTCGTGAGTAAAGTACAAACCGGCGATACCCAAGCCGCACAGCAGCAACTAGAGCAAATGCTAGATGCGAAAGCAGAACCTGAAGGCGAAGTATATGTAGTAGGTGCAGGCCCTGGCGATCCAGAGCTTTTAACTCTTAAAGCACTGCAACTTATGCAACAAGCCGACGTCGTCGTTTATGACTTTTTAGTCTCTGACGAAATTATGGAACTAGTGCGCCGTGATGCTGACCTTATTTGTGTAGGCAAACGTTTAGGCGATCATAGTGTTGTTCAAGAAGATACCAACCAAATGCTGGTCGACCTTGCTAAACAAGGCAAAAAAGTATGCCGCATTAAAGGTGGTGACCCGTTTATTTATGGCCGTGGTGGCGAAGAAGTACAAGTACTGGCTGCTAACAACGTAAATTATCAAATTGTACCAGGTATTACAGCCGCTGCAGGTTGTAGTGCTTACGCGGGTATTCCGCTTACGCATCGCGACCATGCACAAGCCATTCAATTTGTAACTGGCCACTGTAAAAAAGACGGTCAAGAACTTGATTGGCAATCGCTGGCAAAAGCAAATCAAACGCTGGCTATTTACATGGGCGTAATTAAATCGCCGCACATACAAGGCGAGCTTTTAAAACATGGCCGCAAAGCCGACACCCCTGTTGCCATTATCGAAAACGGTACACGTAAAAATCAGCGTGTAGTAACAGGCCAATTAGGCGAACTTGCCGACTTAATTGAACGCAACAGCATTATATCGCCTGCGCTACTCATTATTGGTGAAGTAGCCGCCCTGCACTCGCAACTAGCGTGGTTTGGGAAAAACGAGCAAACAAGCAGCTTTGCACAGCCGCTAACAGATGTATCAAATACATAACCGAATTTTAAATTTGTAACTTTTAATCATTTTAGTAGGACGACTAACAATGGCTTTAACTCACCTTCAGCAACTTGAAGCTGAAAGTATCAAAATCATGCGCGAAGTCGCCGCTGAGTTTGAGAACCCAGTAATGCTTTACTCTATTGGTAAAGATTCGTCGGTACTTTTGCACTTAGCGCGTAAAGCATTTTACCCTGCAAAAATACCGTTTCCGTTATTACACGTAGACACCAACTGGAAGTTTCGTGAAATGATTGAGTTTCGCGACCGTATAGCTAAAGAATACGGCTTTGACCTACTGGTACACAAAAATCCAGAAGGCATTGAAATGGGTGTAGGCCCGTTTACGCATGGCTCGGGTAAACATACCGACATAATGAAAACCCAAGGCTTAAAACAAGCGCTAGATAAATACGGCTTTGATGCTGCATTTGGTGGCGCACGCCGCGACGAAGAAAAGTCACGCGCAAAAGAGCGTGTTTACTCGTTCCGCGACAAACACCACCGTTGGGACCCTAAAAACCAACGCCCAGAGCTTTGGAATACCTACAACAGCCAAGTTAATCCGGGTGAGAGCATTCGTGTTTTCCCATTATCTAACTGGACTGAGCTTGATATTTGGCAATACATTTATCAAGAAAACATCGAAATGGTGCCATTGTACCTAGCTAAAGATCGCCCAGTAGTTGAGCGCGACGGTACTTTAATTATGGTTGACGATGAGCGTATGCCTCTTAATGAAGGTGAAGTACCGCAAATGAAATCTGTTCGTTTTCGTACATTAGGCTGCTACCCACTTACCGGTGCAGTTGAATCAACAGCAAGTACTTTAACCGAAATCATCGAAGAAATGCTGCTATCTACGTCATCTGAACGTGAAGGTCGTGTTATTGACCATGATTCAGCCGGCTCAATGGAGAAGAAAAAACGTGAGGGGTATTTTTAATGTCTAGCCAAAATAACGATACATTTAACGAAGTAAAAGAAATAGGCATAGACGCCTACCTAGCACGCCAACAAGACAAAAGCTTATTACGCATGCTTACTTGTGGCAGCGTAGATGACGGTAAATCAACATTGATTGGTCGCCTACTGCACGACAGCCACCAAATTTATGAAGATCAGCTAGCAGCCCTTCATAAAGATAACGAAAAAGTAGGTAACGCAGGTGAAGATCTTGACCTTGCATTATTAGTTGATGGCCTACAAGCTGAGCGTGAACAAGGCATTACCATTGACGTAGCGTACCGTTACTTTTCAACGGCTAAGCGTAAATTTATTATTGCCGACACACCTGGACACGAGCAATACACGCGCAACATGGTAACGGGCGCATCAACAAGTGATGTCGCCATTATTTTGGTTGATGCGCGTTACGGCGTACAAGTACAAACTAAGCGCCATAGCTTTATTTGTGACTCGCTGGGCATTAAGCAGTTTGTTGTTGCCGTTAATAAAATGGATATCGTTGATTTTGACGAAACCGTGTATGAAAAAATTAAGGCCGATTACCTTAAATTTGCTGAGCAACTTAACGTATCAAACATTAAGTTTGTGCCTATGTCGGCGCTTAAAGGCGACAACGTAGTAACGCGTTCTGCTCATACACCGTATTACACCGACAAGCCGCTACTAGAATTACTAGAAGATTCGCCAGCAGCCGAAACAGATACAGGCTTTGAAGCGCGCCTACCTGTGCAATATGTCGTGCGCCCTAACTTAAACTTCCGTGGTTTTCAGGGCACACTTACATCGGGCAAGATACATGTAGGCGATGCAATAAAAGTATTACCGTCGGGTAAAACATCAAGCATTAAAGAAATTGTTACCTTTGATGGCAACCTAGATAGCGCAGAAGCAGGCCAAGCAATTACCGTTACCCTAAATAACGAAATTGATATTAGCCGAGGGGATGTAATAGTACCTGCAAACTCAACGGCCGCTGTAACTAACCAGTTGCAAGCTAAAATTGTGTGGATGCATGAGTCGCCATTAGTGTTAGGTAAAAGCTATAACCTAAAACTAGGCAGCAAAAACACCTCAGCTATTGTTAAAAAGATTGATTACACAATTGATGTGAACACGCTTGAGCACGGCACTAGCGACTCATTACAGCTAAACGAAATTGCGATTGTAACGCTTGAACTAACCGAAACTATTTTGGCAGACGAGTACCACAGCAATCACGAAACAGGCTCGTTTATCCTAATCGATCGCTTATCAAACCTAACGGTTGCTGCCGGTATGATTGAGCAAGTACTGCAAAGCCAAACAAAGCAAAGTAACTTTAGCGAATTTGAAGTTGAATTTAACAGCTTAGTACGCAAGCACTTCCCGCATTGGCAAGCGCTTGATATTTCTAAGTTATAAGTTAACTTTAGCCTGTTAGGAAATTAAAAGCATGGTAGAACAGCTCGTTTTAACAGGCATTATGCTTACCTTAGTCGGGTGCCTTTTTGGCACCCGTATTAATCCAGCATGGTTATTTGTAAGCGCTATTGGCACCAGCTACTTAGCAGGGCTAATCGATCTTGAAAATATGTTAGTTAACTACGCTAACCCGTCGCTTATCACTTTAGTACTATTGGTGTTAGTGTCGACTGCAATAGAAAAAACCACCCTAATTCAAAAGTTAGCGCAATCGCTATCTAAAGGTAGTTTAGTAAAATCGGTAACAAAATTGGGGTTATCAACCGCCTTTTTATCGTCGTTCACTAACAATACCGCCGTTGTTGCATCGCTTATTACCGCGATAAAAGACAATCCTAATCACTCCCCTTCAAAGCTATTATTACCGCTGTCGTACACTGCTATTTTGGGCGGCACTATTACGCTTATTGGTACATCAACCAACTTAATCGTCAATGGCTTTGCAGTAGATGCGGGCATGGAACCGCTGGGCTTTTTTGACTTTACCTTAGTGGGTTTGGGCGCGCTAAGCGTAGGCCTAATTACCATTTTAGTAATGCTTAAATACTTACCCGACAACGGTAAAAGCGACCAAGAAGTCGTGCCTTTTTACCTAGAAGGTAAAGTACAAGCAAGCTCAAAATTAATAGGCCAAACCGTAGAAGAAAACGGCCTACGTGATTTAAAAGACTTATTCCTTGCTGAAATCATTCGCGATGGGAGCCGCATTTGCGCAGTCACTCCACAGCAAATTATTCAAAAAGACGACGTGCTGCTGTTTGTAGGTGACATAAAATCGGTGCCATTACTTACCCGTTTTGACGGTTTAAAAGTAGTGCACGAGAATCATCAAAAAGACATAGAACACTTAGTAGAAGTAGTCGTAAGTCAATCTTCAAAATTTATTGGCAAAACCGTAAAAGAAGCCCGCTTTAGAGAGCAGTTTCATGCAGCCGTTATTGCCATTCGCCGTGGACACGACCGCTTACAAGGTGGCCTTGGGCAAGTGCAATTACAAGCCGGCGACTCACTTATACTCGCACCAGGCAAAAACTTTTACACCTTGCCTAATTTAAAGCGCGAATTTGTGTATATTTCAGGGTTTGACTTACAAGCCCACCTTGCACCTAAGCAATCAAATATTGTGCTACTAAGCTTTGCCGCAGTACTGGGTTTAAGCATTATTGGCATAGTGCCGCTGGTTAAAGGCTTATTAGTATTACTGATTGGCTTAATGCTCAGCGGCACCATAAAACTTAACGAAGTAAAACGCCGTTTCCCTATCGAGTTATTGGTGGTTGTAGGTAGCGCCATTGGCCTTGCTAAATTAATGATAGGCACCGGACTTGCCGGGCAAATATCCGACGCCATGTTTATGGTACTTGGGGATTTTGGCCCGTACGGCGCGTTTATAGCTATATTTTTAATGACCGTATTATTTACCGAGCTTATTACTAATAACGCAGCAGCTGCCTTGTCGTTCCCTGTTGCTTACTCGCTCGCGGTTGGTTTTAATGTAGACCCACTACCGTTTATTATGGCGGTTGCCTTTGGCGCATCAGCCAGCTTTATATCGCCATTTGGGTATCAAACTAACCTAATGGTTTATAGCGCGGGTAACTATCGCTTAAAAGATTACATAGTGATGGGCTTACCCCTTTCTATTATTTATTCAATCACGGTATTAACCTTGATCCCGCTGGTATTTCCGTTTTAATACCTGCGCTCACAGCATAAGAGACTCTCACTATGGATGAAAATATAGTTTGGCATAACTACGCAACGACAAAAGCACAGCGTAGTGAGCAAAAAAAACATAAGCCCGCTATTTTATGGTTTACCGGCTTTTCAGGCTCTGGCAAAAGCACCGTAGCAAACGCACTAGAAGCGGCGCTTAATCAGCAAGGTACGCACACTTACCTGCTCGATGGCGACAACGTACGCCACGGTTTGTGTAAAGATCTAGGCTTTAGCGACGAAGACCGCATTGAAAACATACGCCGCGTAGGCGAAACCGCAAAACTAATGACCGACGCTGGCTTGTTAGTACTTACTGCGTTTATATCGCCTTTTAGAGCGGAACGCGACATGGTGCGCAGCTTAGTAGACGAAGGCGAATTTATCGAAGTATTTATCGATACCCCACTGGATGTATGCGAAAGCCGCGATCCTAAAGGCTTATACAAAAAAGCCCGCGCAGGGGAGATAAAACACTTCACTGGTATCGATTCAAGCTACGAAGTGCCAAACAATCCAGAAATAATTTTAGATACAAGTAAAAACACCCTAGACCAATCGGTTACACAACTGATAACGTATCTAAAACAAAAGCACATAATATAGGTTAACCCCATGAATCAAACCGAACTGCTAGAAGAAACCCTCATCCTTGCCCGCAAAGCAGGCCAAGCGATAATGGGAATTTACGAAAAGGATTTTAACGTTGAGTACAAAGCCGATGAAAGCCCCGTAACCGACGCCGATTTAGCAGCTCATAAACTGATTGTGGCAGGGCTTCAACAGCTCACACCTGATATTCCAATACTCAGTGAAGAAAACGCCGACATAAGTTGGGATGTACGCCAAACGTGGAAAAGCTACTGGTTAGTTGATCCAATCGACGGCACTAAAGAATTTATTAAAAAGAACGGTGAATTTACCGTAAACATCGCCCTAATTAAAAACGGCATTCCTATTTTGGCCGTAGTTGATGCACCTGCCCTTGGTGTATCGTACTTAGCTGCCGAAGCCATTGGCGCATTTAAAGATAAAGGCGATGAGCGAATTGAGCTTAAGGTAACTACCAAACCTAACAAAGGGTTAATTCGAGTTGTAGGCAGCCGCTCGCACCCATCACCCGATTTAGCCGAGTTTGTGAAACACTTTGATGAGGTTGAAATGGTGTCTAAAGGCAGCTCACTAAAGCTGTGTTTAGTCGCTGAGGGCAGCGCCGATATTTACCCGCGCTTAGGTCCAACTTGCGAATGGGATACAGGCGCAGGCCATGCCATCGCCGAAATAGCCGGTGCTAAAGTCACTAAGCTTGATGGCAGCCCGCTTATTTATAACACCAAAGATGAATACTTAAACCCGTATTTTATTGTGAGTGCGATAGAAGAGTAAGCCCTGTTTTAAGTGGTTAGCTATCGGTTGTTAAAAAGACAATTGATAGCTTTTACTATGAAAGTTGCTCAGTGAGCATAAAGGCAAATACTTAGGAATGCTTCAGTTATTTGTTATGTATAAATTAACTTAATAAGCGTACTAAAGCACAGCAAAGTTATAAACAAACCAAGCGATAAAATAACCTTTTCCTTTAGGGTTTGCTCAGGCTTTTGGGCAAATACAAAAGCAGTTCGGTAAAGCGTACTAGGCACTATTAAAACCAAGCCAATAAACGCAGGGAACATACCCAATATAAAGTTATATGCAAAACCTGAATTTTCCATTTGGCCGAATATAGCGCTAAACCCAAACAAAATAATAGCAACTGCAAAAAACGCAACGCCTACTGAAATCGATAAAATTGCCATATATTAAATTCCTTTTGTTTTCCATTCAAAATTGATAATTAGTGCAGTAGGTTGGGTTGAGTGATACGAAATCCAACGTATAGCACACTTCATGTCAATTTTTTATTTTTAGCATATAAGATAATGTTTAGTCTAAAAGTGGATAATCTCTGTATCAACCTTCTATCAACTCTTTACCTGTTAGTTGCTCAATCTCTTTATTTAACTGCTCAGCATGTTTAAAAGTCAAAAACTGTTTTTTGTCTAATTGTGGTAGAGATTGTAAACTCCCACCTACCAAAAGCTTGCCTAGCGTATGGTCTCCAACTTGTACTTTATTGATCTTGTCTAACAAAGATACTTTACCAGTAATTACTCCAAAATTATTTTTATAGGAAATTAATAACGTATAAAAAAATGTATATCCAAGTGGATTTTCAGTAGTATTTAAACTTCGAATAGCATCAATTAAAGATTGAGGACTAAAAGTCTCTTTGCTGCTAGTAGTAACCCCTAGGAAAGTTAAAAATTCATATAAAAACTCAGTGACAATATTATTGCCTATATTCTCACTATAAATTTTATTATTAGATAAAAATGAATCGAATATTAAATGCAACTTATTTATAGTTAAACTTTCTGCCAGTAGTTTTTTGAATATTTCTTCCACACCATTATTAACAGCATAATCCACGAAGAACCCTCGCTTAATAAAGTGTTTACCAATACAGTCTTTAATATCAAGTTTATTATCAATTAATCCAAAGAATCGCTCAAAGTTTACTACCTCCTTATCACTGAAACTAAGGAATTGATTTATAAATAAAAGTATCCCTTTTGTATCGCTTGGCTTTAATTTGTATAACTCAAGAACATTTGCAATACTAACTTGATCTGACACCTGATCTTTCGGTACTTCCTCAGATAAGATTCTTGATAAATAATCACTGTAGCCATTGTTAAAACCAACGCTTTGATTTTTAGTACTTCCATGTTGCTGCCATTTAGCACTGGGGTTATCTAACACATGATTTATGGCTGGATTTAAAACACTATCTGCGGTTATATCAAGCATCTCTATATAAAATGTAATTAAGCTTTCTTCTGTTTTGTTTTTAGCGCACTCATGTATAAATGGCTTTAAATCGTAATCACCTCTGGTAACTAAACTTTTTATATTATCTTTTTCTAATTTCTTATACTTTTCAAAGGATTTAATATTAGTTTCCTTCAGAGTTATAACCATCATTAAATTAAAAAGGTTAACCTCGCCCATCAGTTTTTCTTTTTGCCAAACTTGATTAACCCTGCAAAGTATCTTTTTCAATTGTCTGATGGAAGATATTTGATTTTCGATCTCGATAAGTTTGCTATTTACCCCATACCACTTTTTATTTCCGTACAAAATACTGATTAACTTTTCTTTATTAAGTATTTCACTATTTTCAATTATGAAAACCCGTTGCTCTTCAATAGCATCTAAAACACTCTTTTCTGTAAATTTCAATAAAACATCCATAATGGACGATTTGTGAATATCATCTCTATAATCAGTCGCTTTTGAAATCACTTCAGCAGCAACGTCTTTTTCATTTCCCATAGCGACGATAAAGTTGATATTACTTAAAGCTTCATTTTTCAATCTATCTAAAAGCGCAGCGATATCGTTTAGCCGCTTTTCACTTTCTTCATCAGTACCACGGTCAACGTCTTGCAGGGTGATCAATAATTTATGATTAGTTTCCTCTAATACTCCATTGAGTTTTTTAAAGCTTTCTTCGATATCAACAGGGCCTGCGAGCAAGGTAGATACAAACTGAAATGCACTACCACCTGATTTTAGGGCTTCGGTATAGTGTTTAGGAAGCGCACGGAAAGCACACATATCAATATACTGGCTTATATCATCAATAATGTTACTGAGCACCACATGCGCAACACTGCCGCTTGCAGCGCCCCATGTTGATATATCACTATGTATCCAAATACTCTCTTTTTGAGAGTTTTTTGCTAAACCATTCACAATACTTTCGACGATACTGCTTTTCCCGCAACCATAAGGTCCGCAAAGGGCTATATGTTGTGCTAACTCTTTATCACCGCCTTTTTGTAGCCGTTCGGTAATGCGCATGGCGTAAACCTGTAAATCGGGTTCTAATTCCTCTATGCTTTTAATAGTCGAATCATCTTTGAACCATTCTCTAAAGTGCTCTAAAGTTTTTAGTTCAGGCATTTCTTTAGCTTCAGACGGTTCACCTTCAGACATGAAACCCTGCTGTTTACTCTGCTTATATTCATTACACAATAAGTAAATCGCTAAAATTAAATAACTAGCAGCTAGGTACATAAAGACATTAAAGGCAGGTGTTATATCAGCTAAGCTGACGGCAAAAACTATATAAATTAAACTAATGGCAACTAATACAGACGTAAAAATTGGCTTTTGGGTATAGAGCTTTGTCTGATAAATGACAGTTATGATCATGCCAATAAACGTAAGTGCTAGGTATTTTAAGCTCATAAAACTTTGCGCATATAATGCAGCTTCATCAAATTTTGGGGCTGTGCTTAGCATATAAAAAGCAGTTATAAACAATGAAACTAATACAGCGATTGTCACAGGCGGATATCGCCAGTTAAACCCAATACTGCGTTTAGTATGCGATATATAAAACTTATCAAGCAGGAGTTTTATGCCAATACCCGCTAAAAATGCGCTGCTGTAATGCAAAACCGGATTCGCATTTAAAATAGCGCACCAACTTGAATATGTCTTTTGTACAAAACCGACTTTACTTAAAAATACAGTAATTGTTGCAGCAGTAATTGCGCACAATAAAAGAGAGAGCCAGCGTGTGGCTGTAATAGGGAGAGTTTTAACTTGCGACAACTTAATATCCTTATCAATACGTTACCTTGCCAGTGTATATCAATTGAACATTGTTGGATAAGCAAGTTTAATAAATAAAACCGGCTATCTTGGCTTCACACTCGGATGGCGCTATGACATGTTGGGTTTCGCTTCGCTCTACCCAACCTACGCTTCATAAGTTGGGCTTTATTCCTTCAGGGGTAGGTCTTGTTTTGAGTTTAGGGCGAAAATCAAAAAAGAATGTACCGATCCTATTTTATCTACAACCCTTAACGATTTTGCTGGGCGATAAAAGCAAGCGAGTGCTGATTGAATAAGTCAGGACGTTCCACATTACAGACATGGCCACAATGGTGAATGGTTTGCAGTACGCTGTTTTTATGACGCTTTACCATTTCTTTAACAGGGCCAAGGAACATATGATCTTCCTTACCCATAATGTAAAGAATGGGAATATCAATGTCTTTTTCTTTGAAGTATTGCATTAAAGGATTTACGTCCATGGCTAATTTAAACCATTTTATAAACTCTTTTTGGCACAAGCGTTTTGCTTCACGAACAAACAAAAGTCGAGATTCTTTATGACGCTTTTTCGGCATCATAATAAAAGCAAATAAGCGATACAGCCACATATAAGGCAAGAAGTGTTTAAAAGTATTGCCTAAATAAACCAATGTATTACTGCGGGTATTAAAACGAGTAACCGCTCCACCTAGCACCATGCTAGAAACATATTGCGGCGCAATTTCAGCAATATTTCGAATGAGTATTGTGCCCAATGAAATACCAACAAAGTGTGCGCTGGTGATATTGTTATGATCTAACACATCGATAATGTCTCTAGAGACATTATTAAATGAATAATTATTATCAACAAAGTTTTGTACTAAGTTATTCGATTTACCGTGACCACGAAGATCTAGCAACAACACATTATATTCTTTTTTATAGGCTTTAAGCTGACGAAACCAAATTGCCGAACTACCACCTGCTCCATGGACAAATACAACCCATGTTTTACTGGTTTCGTGCGCAAAAGTAGTATGGAAGAGAATCTCTTTGCTCATTACAGTTAGTGGCCTATTTACTTCGTTTGGCATATTCAATTGCAGGAAGTATAACGGAGTTTAATAAAAATCTCTTATGAAGTTCAGATCAATGGCTTCTACTTAACAGCTTTTCGGTGCAGATTCTGATTTTTAAATGAAAACCAATAAAAATGACTAGTCCCTATTTTTACGTTATGAAAACCGCCTACCTCGGCTTTGCTGCTCGCGTGACACTATAGCGTGTTGGGTTTCGCTGCGCTCAAACCAACCTACTTTAAAATTATAATGTGGTGCTGCCGCTTAAGGGTTTGCTCACTTTTACACCGCTGTTTCGTATTCATGACACTTACCCTTCAATTTGGTCTAATTAATTAGTCTACAAATCCTCTCAAAACATGAAATTTTTAGCTAAAAACTATATTCTTGCGCGCGATTATTATTTAAATAATGGATAAACACACACATGACAACATCTCAAGATGCAACGCTTTCAAATGCATCAACAACAGGTGCACACACACCTTCAAACACACCCACTTCTAAATGGAATCTGCACGATACGCAGTGGACTTTAAGCCTTTTTGGTACCGCCGTTGGTGCGGGTATTTTATTTTTACCTATTAACATTGGTATTGGCGGTTTTTGGCCGTTAATTATTTTGGCATGCTTAGCATTTCCAATGACCTTTTGTGCACACCGTGGATTAGCGCGTTTTGTACTTTCATCAAAAAATAAAGATGCCGATTTTACCGATGTAGTTGAAGAGCACTTTGGTGTGACTGCGGGGCGGTTAATTTCTTTATTATACTTTTTATCTATATTCCCAATTTTGCTTATTTACGGTGTGGGCTTAACTAATACCGTTGATAGCTTTATGGTTAATCAAATGGGGATGGAATCACCTTCTCGCGTGTTGCTTTCGGGTGTATTAGTTGCAGGTATGATTAGCTTAATGATGGGCGGCGAGCGCTTAATGCTGCGTGCCTTTGCTATTTTAGTTTATCCGCTTGTGGGTATATTGTTCTTTTTATCACTTTATTTAATCCCAAGCTGGCAAATGCCAGATATGACGGTGCCTGAAATGGGCAGCTTTGGTAAAACGTTGTGGTTATCGATTCCTATTATTGTGTTTTCGTTTAGCCACGCAGCGGCTATCTCAAGCTTTGTAAACGTGCAACGCGGTCACTACGGTGAACAAGCTACACATAAGTCTGAGGCGATTTTAAAGCGCACTAGCTTACTACTTATTACCTTTGTACTGTTATTTGTGTTCTCTTGCGTGCTGTCGCTTACAGGCGAGCAAATGGCCGCTGCTAAAGCCGCTAACGTATCGGTTTTATCCTACCTTGCTAATATTACTGATAACTCGTTTATTGCCACACTTGGGCCGCTTGTGGCCTTTATTGCTATTACATCGTCGTTTTTGGGTCACTTTTTAGGGGCACGTGAAAGCTTTACGGGTTTAGTAACTAAGCAAACAAGCTTAAGCGCAAAAGCGGCCGATAAAATTGGTGTGCTAATTATGTTTTTAGCTATTTGGTTTTGCGCTGTTAAAAACCCAAGTATTTTAGACATGATGGATCAGTTATCGGGCCCTATCATCGCAATGATTTTATTCATCATGCCAATGATTGCAGTTTATAAAGTGCCTGCACTTCATAAATACCGCAACCGTTTAAGCACGCTATTTATATTAGCGGTTGGCTCACTTGCTGTATTTGCACTTATTTACAGCATGATTAATTAATACGCTATATATTCAAAAGCCCAGCTAAGTTAATTAGCTGGGCTTTTTTGTTTGTACGCTTTGTCTCAAATTATTTTTTTATAGTGTGGGTTCTGGCATGTTAAGTACAAATTAGCCTAAAAATAGCCCAACTATGCAATACAATAAATTATTACTAATAAGCGCATGTTTGCTCGCAACACTATTTGTAAGCCCTTTAGTTAAAGCCTCAGAACCTCCAATAATTTTATCAATGAAAGAGCGCGCAGCGTTTATAGATAAAATAACTGAGCTTAGAATCAATAGCTTAATGCCCTCGTTAATGAAGCAGCACAACACTGATATGTGGCTACTTATAAGTCGTGAATATAACGAAGATCCAATATTAAAAACAATGCTGCCTGCAACATGGCTTTCAGCCAGACGCACCACTATTTTGCTATTTGCACTTAATAAGCAAGGTGGGGTTGATGCTTACGCTATTGCGCCTTATAAAATAGGTAATGTATTTAAAAAAGGCTGGGATAAGCAAACACAACCTAGCCAGTGGCAGGCACTCAATACGCTTATTGAGCAATACAAACCTCGCAACATTGCGCTTAATACTTCTACCGACTGGGCACATGCCGATGGCCTTGTGCTAGGCGATTACAAAACCTTAATGGCTAACTTACCCGCCACTTATCACAATAAAATAATTTCTGCAGAGCCGCTTGGTGTTGCGTGGTTAGAACAACGCATTCCTGAAGAAGTTGAAATGTATAAACATATTGTGGCTATTGCTCATCATATTATTGCAGAGGGGTTTTCGGGTAAAACAATTACGGTGGGTGAAACAACTAGCGATGACTTGGTATGGTGGTTTAGAGAGCGCGTAAAAGAGCTAAAACTACAAACATGGTTTCATCCAAGCGTTGCTATTCAACGCGCCGATGCGAAGTCGTTTAATCATGAAGAAAGCTTCACTAATGGCTACGATGATAACGTTATACAAGCCGGTGATTTACTTCATGTCGATTTTGGTATTACTTATTTACGTTTAAATACCGACACGCAGCAGCATGCGTATGTGCTCAAAGAAAACGAAACGAGTGCGCCTAGTTACTTAGTTGAAGCACTAAAAAGCGGTAATAAACTCCAAGATATATTTACCAATCAATTTGCGGTAGGAAAAACCGGTAATGAAGTTTTAGCTGCAGCACGAAAAGCCGCTATTGCTCAGGGATTAAAACCCACTATTTATACTCATCCTCTTGGCTTTCATGGTCATGCTGCTGGTACTACATTAGGTATGTGGGATTCTCAGCAAGGTGTACCGGGAGATGGGGACTATCCGCTACATTTAAATACGGCTTACTCAATTGAGCTTAACAATGCGGTGTTTATAAAGCAGTGGAATAAAGAAATAAGAATAATGCTAGAGGAAGATGCTATTTTTGATAAAAGCGGTGTCTGGTATTTAAATGGCCGACAAACACAATTATTGCTTATAAAATAAAGCAAAAAAATGGCGCTCACTGAGCGCCATTTTTAATTTAATTCGTTGCTATTATTCTGTATCTGGCAGGTTACGGCCATAGAATATTTCTTGCATTTCGCGAGTCAGCTTAGAGCGAATTTCGTCTTCTTCTTCGTCCGATAACTCATCAGTAGAAAGGCCGAATAAATAGGTATTTAAGTCGGTTTCTTTTAACATCATTTTGGTATGGAACAGGTTTTCTTGATACACGTTCACGTCCATCATTTGGTACGCTTCTTTTGTATCTTCTGTCATGAAGTTTTGAATCGAGCTAATAGCATGATCAATGTAGTGCTTAACACCGTTTATGTCGCGGGTAAAACCACGAACGCGGTAGTCTATTGTTACTACGTCTGACTCAAGGCTATGAATTAAGAAGTTTAACGCTTTAAGTGGCGAAATAATGCCACAAGTAGACACTTCAATATCAGCACGGAATGTACAAATACCATCATCAGGGTGAGCTTCTGGGTATGTGTGTACACAAATATGGCTTTTATCTAGGTGTGCAACAACTGAATCAGGTAATGGGCCTGGTGCTTCGTCAGCATCGTAATTTTGCTGCTCTTCTACTGGTTCTTCTGAAACCAAAATAGTTACACTTGCGCCTTGCGGTTCATAATCTTGGCGCGCTACATTTAAAATGTTAGCACCAATAATATCAACAACTTCACCTAAAATATCGGTTAGTCTATCTGCACTGTACTGCTCATCGATATATTCAATATATTCTTTACGTTGTTGCTCGGTCTTTGCGTAACAAATATCATAAATACTAAAGCTTAAACTTTTGGTTAAATTGTTAAAGCCATGAAGTTTAAGTTTATCGAAGGGTTTGTTCATAATAAACCAACCTATAAATTAGTGGGTTCTGCACCTGCAGAATGAAAAGTTCGCGGATTTTATACGAATTTTCCTCGTGGAAAAAGCGTTATTTTGCTTGATCTTGCACAACTTCGTGGCTATGCGTAATTTCTACTGTTTTATCAAGCATTAATGCAACCGAGCAATACTTTTCAGCAGAGAGTGAAACTGCACGTGCAAGGTGCTTTTCAGACACATTATTACCTTTAACAACAAAGTGTAAGTTGATTTTGGTAAACACGCGCGGTGCTGTTTCGGCGCGTTCTGCACTGAGTTGCACTTGTACGTCTGAAAAATCTTGTTTAGCTTTTTTTAAAATACTAACCACATCAACTGATGAGCAACAGCCAACTGACATTAAAACCATTTCCATTGGGCTTGGTGCTGCGCTATCGCTGCCGCCATCAAACACAACATTGTGGTTAGAATTAGAACGGCCAATAAACGTATCGCCTTCAACCCATTTTACATTTGCTTGCATTGTTATATCTCAAAAAAATATTTTCTTGATTGTAAGCAACTTAGCCGTAGTTGCAAATGAAAATGCAACGCAGGGCTATAAAATGGCTAAGATTGTTGTGCTAATGCGCTATCAAAGAGGTTTTTTACTAAACCTGCAAATTCATCTATAAAGGCATGCTGTTCAACCGTGACAGGCTGTGAGGTGATGCTGCTGAGGACTTCTTCTAAATCGTAAACTATGCCATCAACTTCACGTACAATTTGACTACGCTGCTCTGTGTTGAGGTCTGTGTGCTGCTCGCAAATAAGCATCACATTTTGTGCAATAACGTCTTCGATTAATTCCATTACTGTTGGAGCGCCTGGTTTTATTTCGCCTGGCTTCTCAAACAATGCTAAATTTTGAGTTAGATACATGATCAAATCATCGTACCCTTGCCTATCTAAAACCATTATGCGAACCACCTAAATATATTTAATTATGCTGATTTAAGCAGAAAGAGTCGATAATTACTAGCCTTGTACGATAGCAATACAAAAAAAGCAGCCGAAGCTGCTTTTATAATAATTAAGTAGTATTACTACTTAATCTATTTTTAAGCCTGGGCTTAGTGTTGCTGGCATCGCTACTTTTTCAAGCTCTACTGAAGCAACTGGGTATGCACAGTAATCAGCTGCGTAATACGCGCTTGCTCTGTGATTGCCCGATGCGCCAATACCACCAAACGGTGCTGCGCTTGATGCGCCAGTAATTGGGCGGTTCCAGTTAACAATACCAGCGCGAATACGACGTAAAAAATGGTCGTAATCTGCTGCACTATCACTCAATAAACCAGCCGATAAACCAAAGGTTGTATCGTTTGCTTTATCAATGGCTTGGTCAAAGTCGTCAAAGCGGAATACTTTTAAAAGTGGTCCAAAATGTTCTTCATCTGGGAAGTCACTAATATTTGTACACTCAATAATACCTGGTGTTACAAAACCGGTATTGGCTGTGTGCTCAAGCTCTACTAATACTTGAGCGCCAAGCTCAACAAGCTCGTTTTGCGCTTTAACCATGCCCGCTGCTGCCGCTGATGAGATCATAGAGCCCATAAATGGCTGGTCTGCATCATCGTAGTTACCTACTTTAATCGCTTTAGTTGCAGTGATAAGGCGCTCTAAAATTGCATCGCCTTTGCTACCTTTAGGTAAAAACAATTTACGTGCACATGTACAACGCTGGCCGCTTGAGATAAACGCTGA
This sequence comes from Pseudoalteromonas sp. NZS100, assembly GCF_015864815.1. Classification (NCBI taxonomy): domain Bacteria; kingdom Pseudomonadati; phylum Pseudomonadota; class Gammaproteobacteria; order Alteromonadales; family Pseudoalteromonadaceae; genus Pseudoalteromonas; species Pseudoalteromonas sp. NZS100. Next base: position 115,030 of record NZ_JADYWM010000010.1, on the reverse strand, counting down.
TTGAATAATATCGTGAACAACCGCTTTAGTGTCTTCAACGTCAGTAATAATAAGTGGGTTATTACCACCCATTTCTAGCGCTAAAATTTTACCCGGTTGACCCGCAAACTGTTCATGTAAAATATGACCAGTACGCGAAGAGCCCGTAAAGAACAAGCCATCAATCCCTTTGTGAGCAGCAAGGGCTTTACCCGTTTCTACTTCACCTTGAACGAGGTTGATTACACCGGCTGGTAAGCCTGCTTTTTCCCACAGTTTAAGCGTAAGCTCGGCAACTTTAGGAGTCAGTTCAGACGGTTTAAATACAACCGTGTTACCTGCTAAAAGCGCTGGCACAATGTGGCCATTAGGTAAGTGGCCCGGAAAGTTATACGGACCAAATACGGCTACAACCCCATGTGGCTTATGACGAATCATCGCACGGCCAAGTGGCATTGCGTTTTCTACGTCGCCAGTGCGCTCTAAAAATGCTTTTTCAGAAATGGCAATTTTACCAACCATAGCACCCGCTTCTGTGCGAGTTTCCCACAGTGGCTTACCTGTTTCTTGTGCGATAGTAATAGCGAGCTCTTCGCTGTTTTCTTTTAATTGCGCTGCGAATGCTTTAATTATTTCTAAACGCTCAGTAAAGCTTTTATCAGCCCATACATAAAACGCTTCGCGCGCTGCATTTACTGCGGTGTCTACTTGCGCCGCAGTTGCTGATGATGCCTGCCAAATAACGTCGTTATTTGCAGGATTTACTGAATTAAATTCTGTGCCTTGGCCTTGTGACCATTGACCATTAATAAATTGTGCAGGATGAGTCATATACTTTCTCCTAAATTAAATCGTGGTTGCACTAACAATATCGCCAGTTTGCAAATGCAATGCATCTGCTACTTCTTGCGATAAAATAAGGCTTTTTGCGCGCTCGTCAAATGTCATTGGTGCAACAGTTGCTCTAAAATCTTCAAGCTTTTCGTTAGCTAGTAACACCATGGTATCGCCAGTCATTTCGCCAATTTCAACGTTAAAGTTATTTGCATTACGAATCGTCGCAATGTTATCTACTTTTGCTTCAACCGTTGGGCCGCCGTCAAAAATGTCTACGTAGCCATTAAACGTAAAGCCTTCGCTTTTTAATAACTCGATTGCTGGGCGTGTGTTGTCGTGTACTTTACCTATTACGGCTTGCGCATCTTTACTTAGCAAATTTACATAAATTGGGTATTTAGGCATTAGTTCAGCAATGAAAACCTTTTGGCCAATACCTGTTAGGTAGTCGGCTGTTGGAAAATCCATTGAGAAAAAGTGCTCTTCAAGCCACTGCCAAAAAGGGCTACTGCCGTTTTCGTCAGACACACCGCGCATTTCTGCAATCACTGTTTGTGCAAAACGCTCTTGATGCTGCTTTATAAACATAAAGCGCGCTTTTGAAAGTAGCTTACCGTTACAATTTTTACGATAGCCATCTTTTAAAAACAATGTGCAAAGCTCTGTAGCGCCTGTGTAGTCGTTACATAGCGTTAAAATATCAACCGCTTTGTATACGTCTAATGTGCGCGAAGAGTGAATCACTTTACTTAAGTGATAATGATAAAATGCATCATCAAGCCCTACCGCAGCTTCAATTGCAGACGTACCTACAACATCACCGGTTTCGCTATCTTCAAGAACAAACAGGTAGCCTTCGTCACCGGGTTGTGACGTTTGCTTAGCAAATGAACTTACAGAATGGTCTATTTTCTTTTGCAATAGTTCTTCGTTTAATGGCAAAGACGTAAAACCATGCCCAGATTCGTGGGCAATTTTCAGTAATGCTGAGTAATCATTTTGCTGGATTGGGCGAAGGATCATCATGAGTCCGCTTGCTCCCTTATAAATAACGGTAAATAGGAATTGCAGGGCAAGCGGTGCTTGCCCTTAATTGGTTGGCTTAAGTCGCTTATGCGTTTACTACGCTTGCTACTGCTTTTTCAAAGCGTGCCATACCTTCGCGAATGTCCGCTTCAGGAATTACTAAAGATGGAGTGAAACGTACTACGTCTGCACCGGCAACTAGTGACATAAGGCCTTGCTCAGTACCTGCCACTAAAAACTCTTTTGCACGACCTTTGTATTGCTCGTTCACTACTGCACCAATTAATAAACCTTGGCCACGGATTTCGCTAAATACGTTGTATTTTTCGTTAACCGCGCTAAGTAGTTCATTAAATAATGCGGCTTTTTCTTTTACGCCAGCCAGTACTTCAGGGGTATTTACTGTATCAAATGCAGCTTCTGCAACAGCACACGCAAGCGGGTTACCGCCATAAGTAGAACCATGTGTACCTACTTTAAGGTGCTGTGCAATTTCAGTTGTTGTGATCATAGCGCCAATAGGGAAACCGCCGCCAAGTGCTTTAGCTGAAGTTAAAATATCAGGTACTACGTTTAAGCCTTGGTATGCGTATAAATCGCCAGTACGACCAACACCTGTTTGAACTTCATCAAAAATAAGCAGTGCGTTATGTTTAGTACATAAATCGCGAACGCCTTGAGCAAACTCATCAGTTGGTGAAACAATACCGCCTTCACCTTGTAGAGGTTCCATCATTACGGCACATGTTTTATCGCTGATAAGTGCTTCAAAAGCAGCAAGGTCATTGTAATCGCAATGTACAATGTCGCCAGGCTTAGGACCAAAACCATCTGAATATGCAGCTTGGCCGCCAACAGTTACGGTAAAGAATGTACGACCGTGGAAACCTTTGTTGAACGCGATGATTTGTGATTTTTCTGCGCCAAATTTATCAAGTGCAAAACGACGCGCTAATTTAAGCGCGGCTTCGTTTGCTTCTGCGCCAGAGTTGGCAAAGTAAACTTTTTCAGCAAATGTCGCATCAACCATTTTTTTAGCTAGGCGAAGTGCCGGCTCATTGGTCATTACGTTAGATAGATGCCAGATTTTTTCGCCTTGCTCTTTTAATGCGCCTACTAATGCAGGGTGGCAATGGCCAAGACAGTTAACTGCAATACCACCAGCAAAGTCGATAAACTCTCGACCTTGTTGATCCCATACGCGAGAGCCTTCGCCTCGAACAGGAATTACGCTTGAAGGTGCGTAGTTAGGAACCATTACGTGATCAAATAATTCGCGATTGACTGTCATTTTATTTCCTCTTAATTGTGAGCAACACAAAACATCAAAATAGGTGTTTGGTTAATATTTGTAACCAACTTTATAGGCAAGATCAGTAACCTGATAATTGCGCAAAATTGCTTTGTGGTTCAATTTTCAGACGCACATTATTTCAGAATTACTTATATCTGTCTCGTTAAAAACTTTCATGTATCCCTTGAAAATAAAGGGCTAAAGATATTATTTCATAGATAGTGAATAACTATTTGCATAGCTATTTATGCTTATTTTTAGGCAACTAACCGCATGAGTACAGAGGCGCACACGCTTTAATCGGCAAATATGTAATATAACAATAAGATGAGAATGAATGGTTAGTCGCAAAAAAATTAACAAAAAATTCAGATTTTTAGTCAATTTGAATAGCTAAATTGGTAAAATTACTCGATTGGAGGGTTTTTAGTTCCGTTTTAGTGAACTTAAAGTGCGAAAACCAGCTTAGAGCTTCATCAGGTTCAATAAGTTGATGTTCTTTTAAATTAAGATATTGAGAATAGCACCGTGCCTTTAGCATTACTTCTGTTAATGGCAGTAATGTATCGCCCTTATCTACCCCATTTACTAGCTGCTGCATTACCCCTTTAAACGGTAAATATTTAAAAGCCATTTTGTCTATTACCTTAGCGCTTACTTCTATCGATTTATTGCTAAGTAGAGTGGTTAAAAACAGCGGGTCGGGCTGAAGCTCTAATAAAGCGGTGTGTAAATCTTTTTGGTTTTCATTTCGGGCTAGCTGTACTTTACGTTGCCATATTTGCTCAAACGTTTTTAAGTACAAGCGCACTAATGCAATTCGCCCTACATCTAAAAGCATACCTAGGGTAAATGCATGAACGTCATTTACATTATTAATTTGTGCAATTTTTTGCGCAGCAATGGCGTTTGCCATGGCACTGTCACGTAAACGACGTTTTAATAACGAAAATGGTTCGGTGCTATGTGGCATCCAATGGCGGGCAGCAAATGTAGGAATAACTAGCTGTAAGTTATCAAGGCCAATATAACGAAGGGCGAGCGATGGCTTATCTACTTTTACAGACGTGTTTTTACTACGTTGATTACGATAGTAAGGTAAATTAACGAGCGTTACTAACTCCCTACCCAACCAACTTATATCATTAACCAATGGCTCTAAACGCCCTACCGACGCTGACTTTACCGCTAATATATCGAGTATATTGGCAATGCCATCTTCAATACCTATGGTGCTATGGATTACGCCATCTATATCTTCGAGCTGCTTATATATAGCTGTTTCAATTGTTTTGTGCAGTTGCTCACTGGCTTGAGCGCGGTACTTATGATGTGCAGTACTGCTTTGCTGGCGTTTATTCTGTGCGGCCACTTCAACCTGCAGCAAGGTACGCTGCTTCATGGGTTCGCCGTAATCTATATCTAATGTATGAATGAAACCAATTTGCTGATGCGCAAAGCTATGCCCAAGCAATAAGTCATGAGCTCGTTGGCTTAGTATTTTGGCAGTACGCTGCTGGGCTACAAGTTCAGTCATGACATCCATTAATAAAGTATAAAATGCTATGTGTATTATAACATTAGAAGCGAGTTAAAAAGTTATCAAGCAGTTCTAAGCCTTGAGCAGTTAAAATAGCTTCGGGGTGAAACTGCACACCTTCGATAGCAAGTTCATTGTGTAACAACCCCATAATTTCGTCAAACTCGCCTTGCTCAGTTTGAGTCCATGCGGTTACTTCAAGCTCTTTAGGCAGAGTTTGCGCTTTAACCACTAAAGAATGATAACGACATACCGTTAACGGATTAGCTAAGCCTTTAAACACCCCTTTATTAGTATGAACTATGGGTGATGTTTTACCGTGCATTACTTTTTTAGCACGAATTACATCTCCACCTAAAGCTTGTGCGATAGTTTGATGCCCCAAGCAAATCCCTAAAATAGGATATTGCCCTTTTAGTTGCTCAACAACATTTAGTGAAATACCCGCTTCGTTAGGGGTGCATGGCCCTGGCGATAACACGATGTGCTGCGGGTTTAACTGTTTTATTTGTGCAATACTTAGCTCATCATTACGTTTTACTAAAACGTCTTGATCTAAACGCTGAAAATATTGCACTAAGTTGTAAGTAAACGAATCGTAGTTGTCGATCATCAACAGCATTACACAACAGACCTTATAAATTATTGACCACTACTTTACACAAGTGGTACTAAGCGCTGCATTCTACCACTATTAATTAACCAACATAAATTAGCAAAAAGCGTTAAAAATTAACTCTTTTAGCTAAAATGCTTAAAAGCCTTTAGCGGGTATTGGTTTACTTAAGTTGAACTCTGGTTAAGAGATTTACTAACGTATTGAATCATGATGATATTTAAATTTATTTTCTCTAGCCAGAGATTCCTTGCACCTTGAGCAATAATATCGAATCCTAAGTTTTTCACGAGCAGTTAATACACCTATGTAGGCTGTATACCCCAACAATAAATTATTGACCTCTAAAGTACGTGCGTTTATCGATCATTTTATTACCTACTTTGGTGAAGTCCCTTATTGGGAAAAACAGTAACCGCTAAAAAGTAAAAACGGTTGTTTGTGCTACATCAAATTAGCGGCTCGATGGTTGAATTATATCTATGTAAGCCCCAGTGTATTATATGAAAGGCAGTAATTCACTTATACAACTCACTTACTTGTGAGCTCATTTATATCCTACTAAGGGGCGAATATGTTAGGCGAAGACCACTCATTAACAAATGACTTTCCAGAATACTTAAAGACCATTGCCGAGTTAAATGAAAGCGATACTGAATTTGCAAAAAAAGCAGATAAGTACGACAAGCTAGATAAAGAGATTAGAGTGTTAGAGCTCAAAGATGCGCCCATAAGCGATGAACAAATGCATCTATTAAAACACGAACGTACAGAACTAAAAGATTGGCTATACGAGCGCTTGCAGCAAGAGCAGTAATGCAACTAAAAAAAGAGCTCACTGATGAGGTGAGCTCTTTAGATCAACAATGGGTATTTTCTCTAAAACTTTACAAAGCCACCCACAGGTTTCATAAATACACTGCTTGGGCCTGCAAAGGTTTGTGCAAACTCTTCTGATAATTGACTAAATACCGTTACTTTATCCATATCAACTACGCTTAAAAATAGTGGGCCACTTTCGCCCCAACCAGCAAGATGCGCTTTAGCAGCATCTTCATCTTGGTAACGCTCGTAAATATGTACATTGTGCTTGTCTTCACTTACTGTCCACTCATACACTAAAGTGCCCGCTTCACTTTTAGCCAAAGTAACTAATCGTGCCATTACCAGTAAAAACTCATCGTATTTACCTTCTTTAATTTGGCCTTGTACTGTCCAGGTAACATGATTTTTCATTATGCTTTACCTAATTTAAGCTGTGCTAAAATACTGTCTAACGTATCTACTAGTTGTTGATTTTTAGCATTATCAAGTGCATCAACATGAGGAAGCGCAAAGCGTCCTGTATCGTTATCAAAATACAGGCCTGCGGCATCTTTAAATTCATCACTAAGCGCTGCGCGACAAAAAATATCTGCGCCAATTTTTAAATCCCCACCATCTATACCGTAAGCGTCTTTTACCATTTTGCTTCCCAGTAAAGATTTAGGGTTTACCGATACAACTATTGGTCCAGTATCTTTAAGCTCAAGCCCTAGATGACGCGACCACATAGTAATAGCCAATTTACTTTGTGCATAAGCCGCACTATCAGAAAGTTCAGTGTTACCCATAAGTGCATTTAAGTTAACGCTTGATTGCGCAGCTGATGACACATTAACCACTCGCGAATCATGACCAAGGACAGGTAATAATAGTTTTGTAAGAAGATATGGCGCAATCGTGTTTACAACAAAGCGAGCATCAAGGCCATCAATTGTTGTAGCATCAACTAATTGATAAACGCCTGCATTATTAATAAGTACGTCAAGCTGGTTATTATTTTCGGCCAAATCGGCTAATACATTTTTTGCCAAAGTTTGAACTTGGCTCATATCGCTTAAATCAGCAATATAAGTATGTGTACTTGCCTTTGGGTATTGCTCGGTTAAAGCTACTTGTAGCGCGCTGAGCTTTGCTTGGCTGCGGCCATGTAATAATACGGTGTGACCTTGTGCTAATAACATCTTTGCAGTTTCTAGCCCAATGCCATCGGTAGCACCGGTAAGTAAAATTGTTTTGTTCATGTTGATCTCTCCTTACTTTATTTTCGCTATATTAGCACCCCGACTTACTGCTGATAATTAGGCCAATAGTTGAATCAGTTTATAGAATTAATTGATAAAGCTAAGCCTATGTTAGTTAATATAAAAGCATTCCTTTAAAAGGCAGATGAGTGTTTAAGCTGAATATTTTTTATGCTTTTATTTGAATTACTCAGCAATCATAACTATTGTTTTTAAACCACCTTAATAGTAGTATTTATCATATAAATACACTTTTCGAGAAATAACATGAAAGTTTTAGTTACTGGCGGCATGGGTTACATAGGTAGCCACACATGTATTGCATTGCATGAAGCAGGTATTACACCTGTTATTTATGATAACTTGTCTAATGCAAGTGCGCGGGTACTTGACCAACTCGAAAAGATTACGGGTACTCGGTTTGAGTTTATTTTGGGCGACATACAAGACGAGCAACAGTTTAAGCTCGCTCTAAAACATACTAAAGCCGAAGCTGTCTTTCACTTTGCAGCTTTAAAAGCCGTTGGCGAATCTACCGAGCAACCGCTGCGTTATTATCAAAATAACGTGTCGGGCACATTAAGCATGCTACAAAACATGCAAGATGAAGGCGTTAACCATATTATATTTAGCTCATCGGCTACAGTATACGGTGAGCCAGACTACCTCCCTATTGACGAAAAGCATCCTATACGCGCAACTAATCCTTATGGTTGGACTAAAGTCATGGTTGAACAAGCCATGCAAGACGTATGTAATGCCAACAGTCAATTTATGGGTATTGCGCTTCGTTACTTTAACCCAGTAGGTGCACACCCAAGTGGTTTATTAGGTGAAAGCCCTAATGGTATTCCTAATAACTTAATGCCCTTTATTGCTCAAACTGCAGTAGGTAAACGTGACGTGGTAAATATTTTTGGTGACGACTACGACACCGAAGATGGCACAGGCGTACGCGACTATATTCATGTTTTAGATTTAGCTAAAGGTCATGTTGCGGCATTTATGCAGCATAAAACAGATACCGCATTTCATGCTTACAACTTAGGCACAGGGCAAGGTTATTCTGTGCTTGATATGATCAACGCATTTAGCGCATCAGCCAATAAAGATATTCCGTATAAGGTTGCACCGCGTCGAGCAGGTGATATTGCCTGTAACTACGCCGATGCTACAAAAGCGCAAAACACACTTAACTGGCACGCAGAACTAACACTTAGCGACATGACAAACGACACATGGCGCTGGCAAACTAATTACCCAAGTGGGTTGGAGAGTTAACATGGCTTTATTAGAAAGTACTCACAGACGTAAAAATCCGCTAACGGGTCGTTGGGTATTAGTGTCACCACATCGTAATAACCGCCCATGGTTAGGCGCAACAGAAGCCGTTAACGAAAACGTATTACCAAAACACGATGAAAACTGCCCACTTTGCCCAGGCAACACCCGTGCAAATGGCGACAGCAATCCAGATTACAAATACACACACGTATTTAGAAATGACTTTGGCGCATTAACACCTAATGCCAGCGAGCAATTACAAAGCTTAGAATCAGACAGCGATTTATTCATTGCCGACGAAGCCAGTGGCGAATGCCGCGTAATTTGTTTTTCTCCAGAGCACAACAAAACACTACCAGAGCTTAGCCAAAACGCATTGCACGAAGTAGTGAAAACCTGGAAACAAAATTACACAGAGCTTGCACAGCAGTACGAATGTGTACAAGTTTTTGAAAATAAAGGCGAGATCATGGGTTGTTCGCAACCTCATCCTCACGGCCAAGTATGGGCTCACTCGCATTTATCAACCGAAATAGAAGCCGAAGATACCCAGCAGCTCGCCTATTATAAAAAGCATGGCACAGCTATGCTTGCCGATTACGCACAAAAAGAGCAAGCAGATCAAACACGTGTAGTATTTGAAAACGAACATTGGCTTGTAGTGGTGCCATTTTGGGCAGCATGGCCGTTTGAAACAATGCTAGTAACTAAAGATAACATTCAAAACTTTAGCCAGCTAAACGATGTGCAAACAGATGCCCTAGCACAGGCACTTAAAGTATTAACCACTAAGTACGACAACGTATTTAATTGCAGCTTCCCATACTCAATGGGATGGCACAATGCACCGGCTAACAGAGGCTCTGATGAGCAACATTGGCGTTTGCATGCACACTTTTATCCGCCGCTACTTCGCTCTGCTACTGTTAAAAAACACATGGTAGGCTACGAAATGCTAGGCGAAAGCCAACGCGATTTAAGCGCAGAAACCGCTGCTTCTATTTTAAAAGCAGCCAGTACAACACATTATAAAGATACAGCAGGACACACAGATGAAGCTTAACGAATTCCAACAACAATTTTTGTCACTGTATGGCGCGCCTGCTCAAGGTATTGCAGCAGCACCGGGGCGTGTAAACCTCATTGGCGAATTTACCGACTACAACGACGGTTTTGTTTTACCGTGTTCGTTAGAGTTTCGCACCCAAGTAATGTTTAAAGAGCGCGACGACAATATTATTACTGTGCATTCTTTAAATTACCCAGGCGAAAAAGACAGCTTTAGTGTTGATGAAGAAATCACTGAAGGCCAGTCGCAATGGGGTAACTACATTCGTGCTGTTACTTATGTTCTTAAAAGAGCGGGCTACACACTGCGTGGCGCCGACCTACTAATTGACAGCAACTTACCGCAAGGTAGTGGCTTGTCGTCATCGGCCGCACTAGAAGTTGCTGTAGGCGGTATGTTTAACCATATTGCACAGCTTGGTTTACCGCCAGAGCAAATTGCGCTATTTGGTCAAGAAGCCGAAAACGACTTTATGCATTGCCAATGCGGCATTATGGATCAGCTTATTTCAGCTAAAGGCGAGAACGGTCATGCACTATTAATCGACTGTGAAAACTTAGCAACTAAATCAGTTAAAGTTCCTGATGATTTAAATATTGTTATTGTTAATTCAAACTACCCGCGTAAGTTGGTTGATAGCGAATATAACCAGCGCCGTATTGACTGCGAACAAGCTGCTGTAAAAATGGGTGCAGAAACACTTCGCCAAGCCACCATGGCTGGCCTGCAAGCAGTAAAAGCGACATTAAGCGAAAACGAATATAAACGTGCACATCACGTAATTAGCGAAAACGACCGTGTAATTGCAGCAACTACTGCACTACAAAATAACGATATGGATGCACTTCGCACGCTAATGGCAGCATCGCATCAATCCCTTAAACACGACTTTGAAGTAACCGTACCTGCAACCGATGGCTTAGTAGAAATTTGTAAAGAAGCGATGGGCGAGCGTGGCGCAGTACGTATGACAGGGGGTGGTTTTGGTGGCGCAATTGTGTGTTTATGTCGTGATGCGGAAGTACCATTAATTAAAGCAGCGGTAGAAAAGCATTACTTTGAACGCTTTAGCTTAAATGCTGATATTTACGTATGTTCAGCGGGTTCAGGATTACAAATTACGTCTTTTTAAATAAACTTAAGGAATAAGCATGGCAAAGGTTAATTGGGGAATTATTGGGTGTGGCAATATAGCTCACACCTTTGCTAAAAGCATTGCGTATTGCAGTGATGCACAGCTTATTGGCGCGGCATCAACGAGTATGCAGCGCGCTAAAGAATTTGCCACACCGTACAATATTCAAGGCTATGAGAGCTATCAAGCTCTTATGCAATCCCCAAATATAGATGCTATTTATATTGCCAATACGCACGATCAACACTTTAAAACGATAACCCAATGCTTAAAACACAATAAGCACGTGTTAAGCGAAAAACCAATTACCGTTAATGCTAAGCAGTTGCAAAGTCTCACTGAGCTTGCAAAACAACAAAACTGCTTTTTAATGGAAGGCGTTTGGATGCGGTTTTTACCAGCCATAGTAAAATTACAACAGCTCCTAAGTGAAGGTGTTATTGGTAATGTGCACAGTGTTAATGCCAACTTTAGTTTACCAGGCAGCTTTGCCGACACTCACCGATTAATGAACCCTGTAACAGCGGGTGGCGCCCTACTCGATTTAGGTATTTATCCTATTTCGATTGCTGATGTGGTATTTAATAAAGCCCCTGAACACATCAAATCCTTTGTACATAAAAGCACAACCGGTGTTGATGAGCGAAGCACGGTTATAGTTGATTACGGTAACGGGCAATTTGCATCTCTTGCCTGCGCACTGCAGCAAAATGGCCCAACAGAAGCATGTATTAATGGTGAGCTTGGCTATATTCGAATCCCTCAGTTTGTAGGTGCAAAAACGCTAGAGCTACACATAAACGGTCAAGACCCGCAGTACTTTGAATACGACTTTAGTGACGATGAAAACTTTAAGTTTGAAATTGCACATGTCACGCAGTGTATATTACAAAAACAAACCCAAAGCAGCGTGTTGCCCCTCGGTACTAGCTTACGAGTTATGAACATAATGGATACCTTGCGAGCACAGTGGCTGCTGCAATATAGCAATGTCGTCGAGTCGGCTGAACTGACTAATTAAAAAATAAAAATACACAACAAGGACACACAATGACACACACACTCAAGGCGCTTTCAAAAGCCATATTACTTGCAACGTGCAGTTTATCTGCCAGTGTAGCTGTTGCTGAATCTAATAAACCAGAGCAGCTATACCCGCCAATCACTAGCGAAGTACTGCCAGAGCTTGCAGCTAAAGGTAGCTACAATGTAGGTGTGCAAACACTTGATTTAGTTAACCCTGCGCAATTTGACCCCGCTACACAAGGTCAAAAAGATCGTCCTTTAAAAGTAGAAGTGTGGTATCCGGCTGCAAATACAGCAAAAGCGCCACTTACCAGCTACAAAGATGAAACTCGCTCAGGTAAAGAGTTTACTCTGCAAGCCGATGCAATGCGTGATGTCGCCATTAATAATAAAGAGCACTACCCTGTCATTGTGCTTTCGCACGGTTATACCGGTTACCGTACAATTATGTACTACCTTGGCGAGCATTTAGCGTCGCACGGTTACATTGTGGTAGCTATTGATCATACTGACTCAACCAATGCCGATGTTGATTTTGAAAACGCACCGTTCTCTGGCTTTTTTAGCACGCTTATAAATCGCTCACGCGATCAGCAGTTTGTTATTAATTACTTTAATGAGCAAAACAACTTTGCCAGCAAGCAGGTAGATAACAAAAGCGCAGGTGTAATTGGTTACTCAATGGGTGGCTATGGCGCGGTAAATACAATAGGTGGTTGTTTCGCTTTTAATGAGCAAACTACGGCTATGTTTACGGGTATGAAAGACCCAGCTCAAATTAAACAAGTACAGCAATTACTAAACAGCTGCGCTGGTGGGCAATACCAAAACCCAAAAGTAGACCCTCGTATAAAAGCGATGGTGGCCTTTGCACCATGGGGCGGACAGCACGCTATATTTGACGCCAAAGCAATGGCAAATATTAAAGTACCTTCGCTTTATGTAGCCGGTAACTTAGATGACATTTCAGGCTATGAAGGCATTAAAAGTCTTTATAACCAAACAGGCAGCAAAGATAAGTACATGCTTACTTACAAAAATGCACGCCATAATATTGCACCACACCCAGCCCCTGCTATTGCACAAAGCAGCAGTGAGCTAGATATAGGCCATTACTACGAGCCTTCGTGGTCTATGCGCACACTAAACGAGACCAACAAACACTTTGTACTTGCCATGATGGATTGCCACGTAAAAGGCATAGCCAGCGAGTGTAAATACTTAGATTTACCACAAAACGGCGACCAAGCTGTTGTTGATGGTAAGCCGCTGCCACAGTGGCGCGGGTTTGATAATCGCTTTTCTACCGGTATGGATTGGCAACAAGCTAAACCTCACACCAAGTAATAATAAGCTTTAAGCGGTTGTTTTAATCAATAGCCGCGTACGCCCTTAAAATAATGCAAAAATAAAACGCCTTTTATATAAAAGAGTTACTAGCAAATATTAGCGTGTTTATTTTTTAATCTGCTATTTTAAGAAAAAACCATTGCCATTAACTTCGGTTAAAGGCAATCTAGTCATATATAAGATAAGATAAATAACACAAATATCATGTCCAAATACATACTCTCAATTGATCAAGGAACCACAAGCTCTCGGGCCATCTTGTTTACAAAAGATGCAGACGTTTTTGGTACAGCACAACAAGAATTTTCGCAGCATTTTCCACAAAATGGTTGGGTAGAACACGACCCTAACGATATTTGGCAAACAGTGCTTAGCACTAGTCGCGAAGTGTTAACTAAAAACGATGTAAAGCCTGAAGAAATTATTGCCATTGGTATCACCAATCAGCGCGAAACCACTTTGGTGTGGAACAAAAAAACAGGCAAAACAATTTATAACGCTATTGTATGGCAAGACCGTCGCACCAGTGACTATTGCGAAAGCCTAACAACTGATGAGCTTTGCCAAACAATAAGCGATAAAACAGGCTTACTGCTCGACCCTTATTTTTCGGCCACTAAAGTTCGTTGGATTTTAGATAACGTTGAAGGCGCACGCGAACAAGCCCTTGCAGGCGAACTCGCCTTTGGTACGGTTGACACTTACCTACTTTGGCAGCTAACAGGCGGCAAAGAGCACCGCACCGATGCAACCAATGCATCGCGCACCATGTTATTTAATATTCACACCCAGCAGTGGGATCAAGAGCTTTTAGAGTTATTCGATATTCCAGAATCTATGCTGCCAGAAGTAATGGATTCAGCTGACGAGTTTGGTTCAACCAGCGCTGATATTTTTGGCGCGCCAATTCGTGTTTGTGGTATTGCAGGCGATCAACAAGCTGCGCTTGTAGGACACGCATGTTTTGAACAAGGCATGGCTAAAAGTACTTACGGTACTGGCTGTTTTTTAATGCTTAACACTGGCGAAAAAGCACTGACCTCAGAAAACCGCTTATTGACCACTGTTGCCTACAGATTAAACGGCAAGCCAACTTACGCCATTGAAGGCAGTATATTTATGGCTGGCGCAACTATGCAGTGGATTGTTGAAGGCTTAAAGCTACTTAGCCATGCTGGCGAAAGTGAGTCGATGGTTAAAGATGTACCGCTCGATCATGGTGTATTTTTAGTGCCTTCGTTTACGGGTTTAGGCGCTCCTTACTGGGACCCTAATGCGCGTGGCGCTATTTTAGGGCTAACACGCGACTCTGGTATTAGCACTATTGTTGCGGCTGCTTTGCAATCAGTTGGTTACCAGACCAAAGATTTACAAAAAGCGATGGAGCGTGATGGCCTTCGCCCAAGTGTGCTTCGTGTAGATGGCGGTATGGTAAAAAATAATTGGGTTATGACCTTTTTATCAAACATTTTAGGTGCAACAGTTGAGCGACCAACAGTGACCGAAACCACTTCTTTAGGGGTCGCTTATTTAGCGGGCTTGCAAGCAGGTGTGTACGAGTCGACTGAACAGTTATCTAAAATGTGGACATGCGACCGTCGCTTTGAGCCCACCATGAGTGCCATTTTGCGTAACGATCTATACGCAAAATGGCAGCACTGCGTAGCTCAAGTCTGCTTAACGAATAAAAACTGCCCGCAGTAAATACTAAGTGGCTAAGGCTAATACTTTAGCCACTTTGCTTTTTTAACTTAGCTAAATGCTAGATTTAAAAGGCATGCTTTACTGCTTAAAATTGAAAATGGATTGGCGTCAAAATTAACGAATAAAAATCTGGGTTTTCTATTGTCAAATGAAAACAGCAGCTTTATGATGCTTATGTCTTATTTATATTACAAATAAAAAGGTTAGCTCGGTGGAATTAGCAGATAACGAATATGACTTACTAGTCATCGGTGGCGGTGTAAACGGCACTGGAATAGCAGCTGATGCAGCTGGCAGAGGGTTAAAGGTTCTATTGTGCGAACAATCAGACCTTGCCTGTGCAACTTCTTCAAACAGTTCTAAGCTGATCCACGGCGGTCTGCGCTACCTTGAGCACTACGAATTTAGATTAGTAAAAGAGGCCTTAGCAGAGCGTGAAGTGCTACTTAAAAACGCACCTCATATTATGTGGCCGCTAACCTTTAGATTGCCGCATCAAAAACACCTGCGCCCTGCTTGGATGATTCGTATTGGCTTGTTCATGTATGACAACCTAGCAAAACGCGAAACACTAGCGGGTTCTCGAAGCATTAAATTTGGTGAAAATAGCGTTTTAGAACCCTCTATTACTAAAGGTTTTGAATACTCAGATGGCTGGGTTGATGACTCTCGCCTAGTCGTTTTAAACGCCCTAGCAGCGCAGCAAAAAGGCGCCGTTATTACCACGCAAACTAAGTGTGTAAATGCTAAACGTGAGCAAGGTAAATGGCAGGTAACGCTTGAGCAGCAAAAGAGTAAAGCTAAATACACCATTTCTGCCAAAGGGATTGTTAATGCTGCGGGTCCTTGGGTAGCTAAATTATTTGACGAAGCACTAACAGAAAAATCACCACAAAATATTCGCCTTGTAAAAGGTAGCCACATTGTAGTGCCTCGTATTCACGATGAAAAACAAGCTTATATTTTACAAAATAAAGATCAGCGTATTGTGTTTGTTATTCCGTTTGAAGATGACTTCTCACTTATTGGCACA
This sequence comes from Pseudoalteromonas sp. NZS100, assembly GCF_015864815.1. NCBI lineage: Bacteria > Pseudomonadati > Pseudomonadota > Gammaproteobacteria > Alteromonadales > Pseudoalteromonadaceae > Pseudoalteromonas > Pseudoalteromonas sp. NZS100. The sequence goes on along the minus strand of NZ_JADYWM010000010.1, from coordinate 99,071 downwards.
ACCGATGTAGAACACAAAGGTGAAGCACAAGACGTTAAAATTAGTGATGAAGAAATTGATTACTTAATTGATATTACTAATACCTACTTTAAACAACCGATTAAACGCGAAGACATAGTACATACCTTTTCTGGTGTACGCCCATTACTTGATGACGAATCAGTTAATGCACAAGCCGTTACTCGCGATTATAAATTAGAGCTTTCGAGTGATGCTAAACAAACACCTCTACTGAGTGTGTTTGGCGGAAAAATTACAACTTATCGCAAACTTGCCGAAGCTGCGGTTAATAAGCTTGAAGATTTTTATCCGCAAATGAGCAATGCGTGGACCAAACATAGTCCGCTCCCTGGTGGTGATTTTAGCTCTGTAGAAGCACTTAAATCAGAGCTAAAAGCAAAATACGAATGGCTACCTGAAATAACACTTAAACGCTTTGTACGCACTTATGGTACTCGTGCTAAACATATTTTAGGTAGTGCAACTGGGCTGAGTGATTTAGGCCAAGATTTTGGCCATGGTTTATTTGCAGCAGAAGTAGATTACTTGCTAAATGAAGAGTGGGCAGAAAACGCATACAATATTTTATGGCGCCGCAGTAAATTAGGACTACGTTTTAATGAGGCGCAAGTTGCTGCGCTTAATGATTATATTGAGCATAACCAAGCAGCTAAAAGCGCTTAACTATCAAGTTATAATAGCTTCCTGTTAACCCCTTTATAATTTAACCGTTATAAAGGGGTTTATTTTTTTGACTCTAAATTAAATAAATAATTAAAGCCACTAAGCGTCGCTGTTTTAATATCAAACTCAACACACTTCACACCTATTTGGTTAAGCGCCGTAGTAAAACACTTATTGAGCTGCTTTGTGCCAATCACCACAACTTGTGTATCACTTAATAATTGCCATTCGCTAGCGTGGCGAGCTGCTCGTACATCGCTGCCAATTAATACACCCGACAGATAGGCTTTAGCTTGTACTGGCGTTAACTCCTTTGAAAGCTGGCGGGTACGCACACTAAAAATACCATGTGCCAAGTTACCGCTATCACTACCTAAAGTTAGCTCACAGCCTTGCTCAAATGCTTTAAAGTCAAACTCACCTTCTGCGCAGTCATTAGGAATTAAAACACTTTGATGACATAACAAATCATATAACTCACCGGTCATGGCTGTTTTAAAGCAAATGATTTCGCCATTGTTTATAAGCACCCATTTGGTATGTGTGCCAGGCAAACAGAGTAATATTTTACCTTGTTGATACTGTGGATTTTGCTTTAAAAACCCTAAAATTTGCAGCTCTTCGCCGCGCATTACATCAAACAAGCCATTTTGCAGCGTACACTTTGTGCCAGGTAACGCTTTAATAATATGCCCATCGCAATCAAAGCTAACAGCAGCATTAAGTAACCCTTCGGGATTAATTGGGCATTCTAAATAAGGTGTTTCGTGCCAGCCGATGCTTGAGGTAATTTGCCCAGCAATATATATAGGTAAGCTGCCATACTCTTGCTTCCACACTGCAATGGTGTCGATTAGGGTTTGCTCAAAATTTTGATTTGCCTTAACAACACCAGGGCCATCACGTTGTGCTAATAGTTTAAGTGTTGATTGCGCTCGTACTTCGCACAAATAAGCGCGTAAATGGCTCGTGCCCCAGTCAACAGCAATAAAAAGAGATGAAGTAGCCAAGCTTTAAAGCCTCCCACCGTCAATTTTAATACTTTGCCCGGTGATCATACTGCTTTCATCGGCGGCTAAAAAGAGTGCCAAATTAGCAACATCTTCAGGAGTTACTAATTTTTTAAGTGCCATGGCTTCCATCCACTTAACTTGCTCTTCTTCGGTAAACCAGCTTGCTAGTTGACGGTCGGTAGCCACCCACCCTGGTAAAATAGCGTTAACGCGAATACCAAACTCGCCGTAATCGCGAGCCAGTGCCTTAGTCATACCTATTAGGCCTGCTTTTGCGGTTACATAGCCTGCCATTTGAGGTTGCCCCATAATAGCGTTAATAGAACTAAAGTTAATGATACTGCCCGCTCCATCGCCCTTCATAAAAGACATAGCAACTTGAGAGGCAAAAAATGCAGGGTTTAAGTTTATTTGTAAGCACTGATCCCAGTCTTGCACTGTAACGTCTTCGCTTGCTTGACGGCGATCGTTCGCTACATTATTAACTAGTACATTAATGGCACCAAAAACGGCGCATGCATCCACAAGTGATTGCTGAAGTGCATGAGAGTCAGTTACATCAACTTGCCTATACCATAGTTTTGCATTGGGTAAATCACGAATAAGCGATTGCGCTGCCTTATCATCAATATCTATAAATGCTACTTTTGCATTTTGGTTTACAAAGGATTTAACCATTGCTCTACCAATGCCTGATGCACCGCCTGTAATAAAAATAACTTTACCAGAAAGACTATGATATTGAGCTAGGGTGTTCAAATTCAACTCTCCATACAGCGCATTTTCAATTTTAATTAAACCCTTTATAAACTTACATTTACAGTATAAAGAGCCAAACTAAGTTGTTATTGCTGTGCTAAAATATTTAACTAATTAAAAGTTTATATCATATCCTTAAGTACATTAATATGATATATGATATATAATAAAGCAATATATCAACTCGGAATCCTGCGCAATGAAAAGCCAACCCCGTCAAAATTTAACACAACAACTAACCCACGATTTGGGTTTTGCTATTGTGCGTGGTGTTTACCCTGTAAGCGAAGGCCTGCCTTCTGAAGCCGATTTATGTATAAAGTATGATGTAAGTCGCAGCGCTACCCGCGAAGCGGTAAAAATGCTCTCTGCTAAAGGGTTAATTTCATCGCGTCCTAAGCAAGGTATTCGTGTATTACCTGAAAGTAGCTGGAACATGTTTGATACCGACGTACTACGTTGGATTTTAAGCAGTAAGCCATCACTGTCGTTATTAAAAGAGTTTACTCAAGTACGCGTAGCCCTTGAACCACAAGCGGCCGCTCTTGCTGCGCTAAATGCAACTGCTGAACAACTCGCTGATATAGATAGTGCCTTAGCCCGTATGGCTGAAGCAGACGAAGGCTTAGACGACCCACTAGAAGCCGACATTGCTTTTCATACCAGCATATTAGTTGCCAGTAATAATCGCTTTTTTGTGCAGTTAACTGAGTTTATTAGTACAGCTCTTAGAGTAAGTATTCGTTATACAAACCACATTAAAGGTGTACCGGGCGCAGATGTTGCTAAGCACGCTGATATTTTAGAGACCATAAAGTCACGCGACCCTGAGCGCGCTAAAAAAGCAGTAGAAACAATTTTAGAAGAAGCACTACAGTTAATTGAATCTAAATTAGTGTAATGTTAGTTCAACATATTATATAAATATTGAGTCCATAGAATTTACTCTTTGCAGTATATTTTATGGACTTTTTTATTGCCTATAAAACTTAAATTACAGGCATTAAAAAATCCGATATCAGTCTCCTGATATCGGATTTTTAATTATTTAAATCAGCTTAATAACTCGGGTTATTAACTAAGATAAAACGCCTTTTTACAGGCTAGAATTACAATCCTAATTTCTTCTCAAGATAGTGGATGTTAGTACCACCATTTTGGAAGTTTTCATCTGCAAGAATTCTCTTATGCAAAGGAGTATTAGTTTTAATTCCGTCAATTACTAGCTCGTTAAGTGCATTGCGCGCGCGGGCAATAGCTACGTCACGGTTTTCACCGTAAGTGATTAACTTACCAATCATTGAATCGTAATGTGGTGGAACCGTATAGTCAGCGTAAATATGGCTGTCCCAACGAATACCTAAGCCACCAGCAGGATGGAAACGTGTAATTTTACCCGGTGAAGGGATAAACGTTTCAGGGTCTTCAGCATTAATACGACACTCAATAGCATGACCACGAATAACAACGTCGTCTTGCGTGAATGATAATGGTTGACCCGCAGCAATTTTTAACTGCTCTTTGATTAAATCAATACCAGTAACCATTTCAGTTACAGGGTGTTCAACCTGAATACGTGTATTCATTTCGATGAAGTAAAACTCGCCGTTTTCGTATAAAAACTCAAACGTACCTGCACCGCGGTAACCGATTTCGATACATGCACGTGTACAGCGTTCACCAATAAATTTACGTGTTTCTGCAGTAATACCTGGCGCTGGTGCTTCTTCAACTACTTTTTGGTGACGACGTTGCATAGAACAATCACGTTCACCTAAATGTACTGCATTACCTTGGCCATCTGCTAATACTTGAACTTCGATATGGCGTGGGTTTTCAAGGAATTTCTCCATGTACACCATGCTATTACCAAAGAACTGCTTAGCTTCTTGCTGTGTTAATGCAATTGAATCAATAAGTTCAGATTCGCTACGAACAACACGCATACCACGACCACCACCGCCACCAGCGGCTTTGATGATTACCGGGTAACCGATTCGTTTAGCGATTTGCATGTTACGTTCTTTATCATCTGATACCGGACCATCAGACCCTGGTACACATGGAACGCCTGCTTTACGCATTGCTGAAATAGCAGAAACTTTATCACCCATAAGGCGAATAGTGTCACCTTTTGGACCAATAAATACAAAACCACTTTGCTCAACTTGGTCGGCAAAATCAGCGTTTTCTGCAAGGAAACCGTAACCTGGATGAATCGCTACAGCGTCAGTTATTTCGGCCGCAGCAATAATGCGCGGGATATCTAAATAACTTTCAGTTGCTGATGGTCTACCAATACAGATGGTTTCATCTGCAAGCAATACATGCTTAAGATCGCGATCCGCCGTTGAATGCACAGCAACCGTTTTGATCCCAAGCTCTTTGCAGGCGCGCAATATACGAAGTGCAATTTCACCTCGGTTTGCAATGACTACTTTATCTAACATTAGAGTTGGCCTTTTAGGTTACGCTATTATTCAATGATGAATAGAGGTTGATCAAATTCTATTGGCTCGCCATTTTCAGCTAAGATAGCTCTTACTGTACCGGCTTTATCTGACTCAATTTGGTTCATCATTTTCATAGCTTCGATAATACAAAGCGTATCGCCAACTTTAACTTGCTGACCAACTTCTACATACGCTGGAGCTTCAGGAGACGCTGCTGCATAGAAAGAGCCAACCATTGGTGATTTAACTTGATGGCCAGTAGGTTCTGCTGGAGCTGCTGCTTCAACTGCTACAGGAGCTGCTGCAACTGGAGCTGGGGCTGCTGGCGCTGGTGCATATTGCTGTGGAGCAAATTGCGGGTAACCAGGGCCTGCGCTCATGTTGTTACGGTTAATACGTACTGACTCTTCACCTTCAGTGATTTCTAGCTCAGCAATACCTGATTCTTCTACTAATTCGATAAGCTTCTTTATCTTGCGAATATCCATTACACGACCCGCCTGTTTGTTTGTGTGTTAATTTAAAATTAAATCGAGTTTTTCAACCGGCTCACAGCGGCATTTAATGCTGCGTGGTAACCCATTGCACCTAATCCACATATCACGCCTTGTGCCACATCAGAAAAATACGAATGATGACGAAAGGCTTCACGTGCGTGCACATTACTTAAGTGCACTTCAAAAAACGGAATATCAACACTTAGCAATGCATCACGTAATGCAACGCTTGTATGCGTAAATGCAGCAGGGTTAATTATTATGTAATCAACCGCTTGCCAAGCACTGTGTATTCGCTCAATGAGGGCTTGCTCACTATTACTTTGAAAATGTGCTAACTCAACATCTAGACTATCAGCGGCACTGGTTAGTTCGCTCATAATTTCACTTAGCGTTTGAAAACCGTATTTATCCGGTTCACGCTTGCCAAGCATGTTCAAATTTGGACCATTTATAACTAAAAGGTTAAATTTTGCAGCCATAATACGCGATATATCCTATAAGTAATGAGTTAAGCGGTTGCTAAGTAGTTTTTCGCTTTTAAGTAAGCAGAAAAAAGTAATGTAGCAACAAATTCTCACGTTAACCAACTATTATAGTGATTTCGATGTAAATAGCAGCAAAATACTGGTCCAATCTCTATTTTGGGAACAAAAAACTAGGAGGGAGTCGTAAGCCACTTGGTATATCCAAGTGGCTCTATTGCACTATTATTGTGCGCTGGCGCGCACTGTAGCAAGGTGTTTAGCAAAATCTTCTGCGTTTAAAAAACCGGTTACACGTTGTGTAGTTAGCTCTTTACCTTGGGTGTTAAAAAACAAAATACTAGGTAAACCAAACACGGTGTACTCTTCCATTAGCTCAATTGTTTTATTGTCACTGTTAGTTAAATCAACTTGAATTAGCTGATAATGGCTAAATTCACTTTGCACTTTGGCATCTGGAAACGTGTAATGCTCAAACTCTTTACACGCCACACACCAGTCAGCATATAAGTCGACCATAACCATTCGACCTTCATTACTCGCTTGCGCTACGGCCTCTTTTAGCTCAGCTAAATCCGCCACCTTTTTAAACTCATTACTTTGTGAGCTAACTTGCACAGCTTGTACTGGCCAAAAGTAGTTTTTAGTTAACGTAAACCCTGTCATAACTAATAGCGTTGCAGCAAACCATAATGCAGTTTTTAACTTGCTTTGTGTTTGGCTACTTTGCCAGTGATGTAGGTAAAGTGCTGTTGCTAATGCAAGCACACCTGCCATTAATAATATAATGTCGGCGCTGATTAGGCGCTCAAGTAATATAAGCGGCACAACGAGCATTACAAAGCCAAACAAAGTTTTAACTTGCTCCATCCAACCACCTGCTTTAGGAAGCAACTTACCGCCAGATGTACCAAGTAATAAAAGTGGTAACCCCATACCTAAACTAAGCACGTATAGTGTTAAACCACCTACTAAGTAATCACCACTTTGCGCTACAAATAAGAGCGCCGCCGACAGTGGCGCAGTAGTACACGGTGATGCAATTAACCCCGACAGTACGCCCATTAAAAATACGCCAACGTAGTTGCCGCCTTTTTGATTGTTACTTACTTGAGTTAGCTTGCTCATCATACTGCTTGGCAATTTAATTTCGTACCAACCAAACATCGACATAGCCAGTAATACAAATAGTAAACTAAAGCTAACTAATACAAATGGATGCTGTAAATACCCCTGCACTTGCCCACCAAGCGCCGCAACAACTAAACCAAGCGCTGCATAGGTAACTGCCATGCCTTGTATATATACAAACGACAACGCAAACGCTTTTTTAGTTGAAAGGTTTTGCTGACCCGCAATTAAGCTCGACAAAATAGGAAACATTGGAAATACGCAAGGCGTAAAAGCAAGGCCTACACCAACAACAAAAAATATAAGTAAATTAGTTATTAAGCCCTGACTTGCTAATTGCTCAGTAAAAGTAAGGTCTTTTTCGGTATCATCCGAATTTGTTGTAGGTTCAGTAGCTGGCTCGTTGAGTGCCGCAAATGTACTTTGCGCAGTTGCAGCTTCATCTGTAGTGTTATTTTGGTCTACATTTTTAACCTGTGCACCACTAATAACACTAAGTGGGATGCTGATTACTTCTGGTGGATAGCAAAGCCCTGCTTTTGCACAGCCTTGGTAACGAACTTTAACCACAGCGCCTTCGGTTACATTACTTAGCTTACTAATAACACTCGCGGAATTAAAAAAAACCTCTGTTTTACCAAAAAATTCATCTTCAATAATTTCGCCACTGCCGGAGTCGCCTACCTGAATGTTTGCACCTTTGGCGATAATTTCTATTTTCTTTTTATATAAATAATAGTCTGGCGCTATATCCCAACCTACAAACAAGGTACTGCCTTGTTGGTCAAAATCAAAAACAAACGCTTGGTCTACAGGTAAAAAAGTCTGTTGCGGAGGCCCAAGTAGATCACCAAGCACATTATTAGTCGCAGCCTTTACGGGTACAGTTAATAATGTAACCAACAATAAAAAGAAAAAACGCATTAATTCAGTACCTCGTCCATCCAATTAAAATACGCCAAATTACCGGTTGAAACTTCTACAACCTGAATCTCCGGCACTTCGTAGCTATGTAGCTCTTTTATTGTTAAAAACACATCGTTCATTTTATCTGCTTTTGTTTTTATAAGTAGCTTGGCTTCAGTTGCTTCTGCTACTTCGCCCTCCCACATATAAATAGAGCCCATGTTAGGTAAAATATTTACACAAGCTGCTAGCTTTTTTTCTACCAACGCCCTTGCTAGGCTGCGTGCTTCTGCTTCGTCTTTGCAGGTCGTAAAAATCATTTTAAAATGCGTAGTCATTATGAACCTATACTTATTGGACAGTGTCTAGCTTCATAGTATCTGATAGCCGATACAATGTGTAGACGCTTAAATATCAGTAAAATGACTATACCTATGCCCTAACCTTGAAAAGAGACCTAGTCACCCTCATTTATATTTCATCAACTCTTTTGAGTGTCATTATTTAGAGAGCGCTATGTTTAGATTTTTATTTGTGTTGTTTATCATCATCCCTATTATCGAAATCGCCTTACTGATTCAAGTAAGCGATGTGATTGGCGGATTTGCAACAATTGCACTTGTTGTTATTACCGCGATTTTAGGTGCCAAAATGGTTAAAACACAAGGTATGGGTGCGCTGCAAAACGTACAAGCGCAAATGGCGCAAGGGCAAATGCCAGCCAAAGAATTATTTACCGGAATATGCGTTGTAATTGCAGGGGTATTATTACTTACTCCTGGCATTATGACCGACGTGTTTGGGTTACTATTATTAACGCCTGCAATTCGTAACAAACTGGCCGCAGGCCTTGCTAGCCAAGCAACTGTTAGAATGAGCGCAGGTAGGCAACAAGGGCCATCGCCGTTTGCTGGGCAGCAACATGCTGAACGAGAGCAAGGGCAAATGGAACGACCAACGACTATTGATGGCGAATATGAGCGAAAAGATTAAAAATTTATCATTTTTTCTCTTGGAATTTTACACTCTACCCCCATTAATGAATGCAAATTAGAAAAGCTTTTTTCTGTACTGTTCAGAAACTGTTAGGAGAACTAAAAAACATGAACATTCGTCCTTTACAAGATCGCGTAATCGTTAAACGTCTAGAAGAAGAAACAAAATCTGCTGGCGGTATTGTATTAACTGGCTCTGCAGCTGAAAAATCAACTCGCGGAGAAGTTGTAGCCGTAGGTAATGGTCGCGTTTTAGATAACGGTGACGTGAGAGCGTTAGAAGTTAAAGCCGGTGACACTGTGTTATTTGGCTCATATGTTGAAAAAGTTGAAAAGATCGAAGGTCAAGAGTACCTGATCATGCGTGAAGATAATATTTTAGGCATTGTAGGCTAAACCTACTTTTCGTTTATAAACATTTAAGAATTTAGAGGAATTTAAAACATGGCAGCAAAAGAAGTACTTTTTGCAGGTGACGCACGCGCTAAAATGCTAACTGGCGTAAACATCCTGGCAAACGCAGTAAAAGTTACATTAGGTCCTAAAGGCCGTAACGTTGTACTAGACAAATCATTTGGCTCTCCAGTTATCACTAAAGATGGTGTATCTGTAGCAAAAGAAATCGAACTTGAAGACAAGTTTGAAAACATGGGCGCACAAATGGTTAAAGAAGTTGCATCTAAAGCAAATGATGCAGCCGGCGATGGTACAACTACCGCTACAGTACTTGCACAGTCTATTGTTAATGAAGGCCTTAAAGCTGTTGCAGCAGGCATGAATCCAATGGATCTTAAGCGCGGCATCGACAAAGCAGTTATTGCTGCTGTTGCAGAGCTTAAAGCGTTATCTGTTCCTTGTTCTGATACTAAAGCAATTGCACAAGTAGGTACTATTTCTGCTAACTCTGATCAAGAGATTGGTAATATCATTGCTCAAGCAATGGAAAAAGTAGGTCGCAACAGTGGTGTTATTACTGTAGAAGAAGGTCAATCACTTGAAAACGAACTAGATGTTGTTGAAGGCATGCAGTTTGACCGTGGTTACTTATCTCCTTACTTTATCAACAGCCCAGAAAAAGGCACTGTTGAACTAGATAACCCATTTATTCTACTTGTAGATAAAAAAATATCTAACATCCGCGAATTATTACCAACATTAGAAGCGGTTGCTAAAGCAAGTAAACCACTACTAATCATTGCAGAAGACCTTGAAGGCGAAGCACTAGCTACATTAGTAGTTAATAACATGCGCGGTATTGTTAAAGTATCAGCGGTTAAAGCACCTGGCTTTGGCGATCGTCGTAAAGCAATGCTACAAGATATCGCTGTATTAACTGGCGGTACTGTTATTTCTGAAGAAATCGGCTTAGAGCTTGAAAAAGCAACAGTTGAAGACCTAGGTACAGCTAAACGCGTAATTATCACTAAAGATGATACAACTATCATTGACGGTGCTGGCGAAGAAGCGGGTATTACTGGTCGTGTTTCTCAAATTAAAGCACAAATTGAAGAAGCTACATCTGACTACGATAAAGAAAAACTTCAAGAGCGCATGGCTAAACTAGCTGGCGGTGTTGCAGTAATCAAAGTAGGTGCTGCTACTGAAATCGAAATGAAAGAGAAAAAAGACCGCGTTGAAGATGCATTAAATGCAACTCGTGCAGCGGTTGAAGAAGGCGTAGTACCTGGCGGCGGTGTTGCACTAGTACGTGCTGCTAGCAAGCTAGTTGATTTAGTTGGCGACAACGAAGATCAAAACCACGGTATTAAAGTTGCACTTCGTGCGATGGAAGCGCCACTTCGTCAAATCGTAACAAACGCAGGCGACGAAGCATCAGTTGTAATTAACGCAGTTAAAGGCGGCGATGGTAACTACGGTTACAACGCAGCAACTGGCGAATACAACGACATGATTGAAATGGGTATCCTAGATCCTACTAAAGTAACACGCTCTGCGCTACAGTTTGCAGGGTCTATTGCGGGTCTAATGATCACTACTGAAGCAATGGTAGCTGAAATCCCTAAAGACGAATCTGCTGGTGCACCTGATATGGGTGGCATGGGCGGAATGGGTGGTATGGGCGGAATGATGTGATAAACATCACCGTTTAAGCACCTCGCTTATATAAAAAACCAGCTTCGGCTGGTTTTTTGCTTTTTAGTATAAAAATCATTGATATTGTTTAATTTATACCCATACCTAAGTTACGTATAACTAAGATTTATATTAAATGGATTTATTAAATAATAACGAAATATTCATCTTCTTTGTTTTTGTTGCTCTTGTGACTGGGTTATTTTCATTCGTAGTTTGGGCTATGCTCAAAATGGTCACGTGGGGTAAAAGTATGTCTAAGGGGGCTTATTTATTTTTAGCATTCTTTCCGCTTATTTCTATTATTCCTATCCCACCGCCTACATACGAAAATGTACAAAAAGCAAAACAAGAACAAAGAAAACGCAAAGAAGACTCAGGTGATCCACCCGATGATGAAGACGAACTCGTAAGTTAATTCATATTACATACTGCGGGCATATACCCTACTTGATCGCTTACTAAATATAATAAAAAGCACATTTATTTAATAGTACGGAGTAAACCAAACATGACTAACGCTCAACAGCATATCGGCACCATTGCATTAGTTGTTAAAGACTACGACGAGGCAATTGAGTTTTATACTCAAAAGCTTAATTTTGAGTTAGTCGAAGATACTGATTTAGGTGATGGTAAACGCTGGGTGTTAATTTCACCTCCAAATTCAAACAGGGCTAATTCGAGCAGGACTAATCTACTACTTGCTAAAGCCACAACACCCGAACAGATCAGTGCTATTGGTAATCAAACGGGTGGTCGCGTGTTTTTATTTTTGCATACTAATGATTTCTGGCGAGATTATAATTTAATGCTTTCTAAAGGCGTTACATTTAACGAAGAGCCTAGAGTAGAACCCTATGGCACCGTAGTGGTTTTTGAAGACCTATATGGTACAAAATGGGATTTACTGCAGCCTAATAATTAGTTATGTAAAGTGACGCTTTAACTCACGTCACTTTATTCACTAACTCTCTTACAATTGGGAATAAATCACTGGGTAGCATTCCCCTTTGCCCGTCTCGCTCACTTGCGATATCACCGGCTTTAGCGTGCAGTGTTACGCCATAGCGTGCTGCTTCATCAATAGTTAAACCTTGAGCAAGTAATGCCCCAATAATACCAGTGAGTACATCGCCACTGCCGCCAACTGCCAGTGCTGGGTTGCCATCTTCACACACCCACGTGTGCTGGGCATTAGCTATTAATGTTCCAGCGCCTTTTAATACACAAGTCGCGTTATAGCGCTTGGCGCAAAGGCGGGCATAATTAAAGCGGTCTGATTCTATGTCGCTGGTACTAACACTTAGCAGTCGCGAAGCTTCGCCTGGATGTGGCGTAAGTACGCATTGCTCTAACATATACGATGAGGCTTGCTTAGCGAGTAAATTAAGGGCGTCTGCATCTATAACCAATGGCATTTTATTGTTTTGGCAATATTGCATTACTTCATCGAATGTTTGTTGTGCCCACTCGTCTTGCCCAAGCCCTGGGCCAATAACAACGCAGCTTGCCCACTCTAGCGCTTGATGTAAGTTATTACTGCTTACCATAAGCTCTGGTCTGCCAATACTAATAGGCGTTATTGAGCTTTCGTGTGTATACACCCTTACCATGCCAGCACCCGTTCTAAGAGCTGCTTCACTACTTAACCTAATTGCACCTGCAGTACCTTGATTGCCACCCACACATAAAAGCTTGCCATGGCTGCCTTTGTGACTATTGATTGCCCGCGTGGCTATTCCTTTAAAGCTATTAATATTTATCAAGGTTCCTGATGATTGAGCTATACAAGTAAACGCATCGCCAATTGCTAAATCATCAAAAACTAACTTACCGCTATATTGTTTACCTGCCGTCGTTGTGAGCCCTTGCTTTATACCTACAAAAGTAACGGTTGAAGTAGCTTGTACTGCGCACCCTAAAGGCTGTCCTGTATTTGCTTCAATACCTGATGGAATATCAATGCTTATTACGGGCTTACCACTGTTATTTACAGCGTTAATTATATTCGCAAAATTATCGCGCACGGCGCTATTAAGCCCAGTACCAAGGAGCGCATCAATAACGATATCGCACTCATTAAGAGCATCTTTTGTAAAATGAGAAACCACCCCACCCGCTTCTATCCATAGCTGCTGCGCTTTTGCAGCATCACCGTTTAATGTCTTATCAGGTTCAGCAGCGCATACTGTTACCTTTTTACCTGATTGCATAATAAGCCTAGCTACAACGTAACCGTCTCCAGCGTTGTTACCATGGCCCACAATGACTAATGTATGCTGTGCATCAAATAACTGCCATTGCTTATATACAGCCTCTCCTGCCCGCTGCATTAAGATAAATAAATCGCAATGACTATTTTTAGCCGCTAAAGCTTCATTATCTCTTACTTGTTGTGCGGTAAATAAGGTTTTATTAAGCATAAAGGCTCCTTCAATAGGTGATACTTCACCTTATCAAATACTTATATCTAGCGGCTAGTTCTGTAGGCAATTTTAAACTGTAATTTTATTTAAAGTCTAACTTAGTAAAACACTGCCACTTCAATCTGAGCATGGCTCACTTGAGCACGTCTAACTTGAGCAAGGTGAGCTAATTAAAGTACAATGCAGTTAATTAAAGGCTTGGTTTACTTGTAATCCAAGCCTGTTTATTTTTAGGTAGAGAAAAGCATGGCACAAACTCGCGGTAACTTATTTATTTTATCAGCCCCTTCAGGTGCTGGTAAATCAAGCTTAATCAATGCGTTATTAAAAAAGCACGCTGATATGAAAGTATCTGTATCACATACAACTCGCGCCCCTCGCCCAGGCGAAGAAAATGGTGTGCATTATCACTTTGCATCTACAGATGAGTTTAAAGCGCTTATTGCCAAAGATGACTTTTTTGAATGGGCCCAAGTGTTTGACAATTACTACGGCACATCAAAGCAGGCTATTGAGTCGCAACTTGATGCGGGTATTGATGTGTTTTTAGATATTGATTGGCAAGGCGCGCAACAAGTGCGCGAAATAATGCCAAGCGTGAAAACAATTTTTATACTACCTCCTTCAAAAGAAGAGTTAGAGCAACGCTTAAATAATCGCGGCCAAGATTCGGCCGAGGTTATTGCCTCTCGTATGGCAAAAGCACAATCTGAAACATCACATTATAACGAATACGACTATGTAATTGTTAATGATGACTTTGAGACTGCGCTTGGCGACATAGAAATGATTGTAATGGCTCAGCGCTTAACCCTAAAAGCGCAAGAAGAACGCCATCAAGTTTTACTAAATAGCCTGCTTAAATAATTTAAGTCTATTTAAATCAGGCTTAGACAAGTAAAACTGATAAAAATTGAACACTGGCTATTGGCGAAAGTGGCTGCTTGCAGTAAACTACGTCTTTGATTTAAATTATTTTTGGAGTGCTGTGATGGCCCGCGTAACAGTTGAAGATGCAGTAGATGCAGTTGGTAATCGTTTTGACTTAATTTTAGTTGCGGCTCGTCGTGCCCGCCAAATTGCTGTTGGTGGTAAAACTCCACTAGTAGACCCTGAAAACGATAAGCCAACGGTAGTTGCTTTACGTGAAATTGAACTAGGTTTAGTTGATAGCTCTTCAATGGACTTAATTGACCGTGAAGAACAACAACACCAAGAAGCAGCTGAATTAGCTGCTGTTGCTGCTATTGTTGGTGGCAACCAATAATCGACCTCCCGGTCTGATTTAGCCAACGGCGCAGTATTTCTACTATAGCCGTTGGCAATCCTCTCTTTTCATCGTATATTCGTAGCTTACCTAATTTGCTTCACTAGGGCTGTTTATCTTTCGAGGTTAAATTTGCAGTAGTATGTTTGGTATTTAGGCAAGGCAGAGCCTATGTAGTGTGGTTATTCCCCATAAATAGGCGATAACGCAGCATAAATGCAAAACATGCGCTGCCTAAAGGGTTCTGCCTAGGGGCACTTTACTCTTTGTTGCTCGATCTTTGCTTAGCCCGCTAGGCTAAAAACCTCGCGCCGCAATTAAATCGCCCCTAGATTGAACAAATTTTAATCCTGAAAGGTCAACAGGCCCTAGAACATTGGAGTGTGAATGTATCTTTTTGAAGGTCTTAAAAAGAAAATCTCAGAATACTTGCCCGCTGCTGATGTAGAGCTGGTTCAAAAATCTTACGTGGTAGCCCGAGAGGCCCATGAAGGACAAACTCGCTCGAGTGGCGAACCTTACATAACGCACCCAGTAGAAGTAACCCAAATTCTTGCAGGCATGCATCTTGACCATGAAACGCTCATGGCCGCGCTAATGCATGATGTAATTGAAGATACTGATTTTAGTCAACAAGATTTAGCCGAGATATTTGGCGAAACTGTTGCAGAGCTAGTTGAAGGTGTGAGTAAGCTCGATAAGCTTAGCTTTAAAGATAAAAAAGAATTCCAAGCTGAAAACTACCGCAAAATGATTATGGCAATGACTCAGGATATTCGAGTCATTTTAATCAAGCTTGCTGATAGAACACATAACATGCGTACTTTAGGCGCATTGCGCCCAGATAAGCGCCGCAGAATAGCGCGTGAAACACTAGAAATTTACGCACCAATTGCAAACCGCTTAGGTATTCACGATATTAAAAATGAACTTGAAGACTTAGGTTTTCAAGCTTTATATCCTATGCGTCATCGCGCACTTAAATCGGAAGTTGCTAAAGCACGCGGTAATCGCAAAGAAGTTATTACTAATATCCAGCATGAAATAGAAGCACGTCTTGAAGAGTCAGGCATTAAAGCAACTGTGTCAGGCCGTGAAAAACATTTATATAGTATTTATAAAAAAATGCTTAATAAAGAACTGCTATTTAACGAAGTTATGGATATTTACGCGTTTAGAATTGCAGTTGACTCTATGGATACGTGTTATCGTGTATTAGGTGTAGCTCATAGCCTTTATAAACCTATTGAAACACGCTTTAAAGATTATATTGCAGTACCAAAAACAAACGGTTACCAATCGCTTCATACTTCATTAGTTGGTCCTCACGGTATACCTGTTGAAATTCAAATTCGTACTCACGATATGGATCATATGGCCGACAAAGGTGTAGCGGCGCATTGGATGTATAAAAAAGCAGGTGATGGCGCAGGTAATACTTCGCAGCAACGTGCTCGCCAGTGGATGCAGAGCTTATTAGAGCTTCAGCAAAGTGCGGGTTCATCATTTGAATTTATTGAAAATGTAAAAACCGAGCTATTCCCAGAAGAAATTTACGTATTTACACCAGATGGGCGCATTGTTGAGCTACCGATGGGTGCTACCGCAGTCGATTTTGCTTATGCCGTGCATACAGATGTAGGCAACACCTGTGTAGGCGCGCGCGTTAATCGCAAGCCGCACCCTTTAAGTAGGCCCTTAGATACAGGGCAAACTATAGAGATAATAACAAGCTCAGGTGCCCACCCTAATGCAACATGGCTAAACTTTATTGTTACTGGTAAAGCGCGTTTGGGCGTTCGTAATTACCTTAGAAGTCAGCATCATGAAGAAGCTATGCTTTTAGGGCGCCGCTTACTTGATTCAGCATTAGGTGAAAACAAACTAGATAGCATTGCTGATGAAAATATAGCAAGAGTACTTGAGGAGCAAGAACTAACAACGCTTCTTGAATTACTTGTAGAAATTGGCTCTGGTAACCTAATGAGCATGTTAATTGCCAAACGCCTATTACAAAATGACAGTGACGACTTAACTGATATTACCAGCCAAGCCAAAGCGACCATTATTGGTACTGAGGGCATGCTAGTTAACTACTCTAAGTGTTGCCGACCTGTACCTGGCGATGCTATTACAGCTCATGTAAGCCAAGGTAAGGGCCTGACCGTTCACCGCCAAGAATGTAAAAACATCCGTGGCTGGGAAAATGAGCGCTCTAAATACTTAGTTGTAAAATGGGACGATAACCCAGAGAAAGAATATATTGCAGCTCTGAGAGTTGAAATTATTAATCATCAGGGGGCTCTGGCTAAATTAACCAATGTTGTTACTACAACCCAAGCCAATATTGTAGAAATTACCACCGATGAAAAAGAAAGTAATTTATACGTGATAGATTTAGGGGTTACCGTTAAAAACCGTATCCACGTTGCTAACATTATGCGCCGCATTCGCGTTATGCCTGATGTACAAAAAGTCTATCGTAAAAAGTAAAATAGGAAACACATGAATAAAGCATTTATCTCTACCGACAAAGCACCTGCTGCCATTGGCACTTACAGCCAAGCAGTTAAAGTAGGCACCGCTGTTTATTTATCTGGTCAAATTCCATTAGTGCCAGAAACGATGGAAATGATTTCAGAAGACTTTAGTGAGCAAACGCATCAGGTATTTAAAAATATCACTGCGGTATGTGAAAAAGCAGGCGGGCAAATTCAAGATTTAGTGAAAATAAATATTTATCTAACTGATTTATCTAACTTCGCTACTGTAAATGAAGTGATGAGCCAATACTTTAAGCAACCTTACCCAGCGAGAGCTGCATTAGGTGTTCGTGCACTACCAAAAGGTGCACAAGTTGAAATAGATGGAATAATGGAACTTCCTTCTACCAATTAAGTATTACAGGCTATAGAGCCTCTCTATAGCCTTTCTTTCCCTCTTAGCGCTTCGTTCTCTGTGACTTCTTGACTCATAAGTGAATTTCTAGCAATCTGTGAATCTGTAGTTGTGTTTTACAAAACAAACTTAACTTAAGTAGTAAAAAAGGATTAACTCGTGTTTAAGCTTGCTAACAATGGAAATGTTTTACTTGATGTAAAAGAACATATTCCTCCCAGCGCTGCATTTATTTTAGAGGCTCTC
The DNA here is from genome assembly GCF_015864815.1 of Pseudoalteromonas sp. NZS100. Classification (NCBI taxonomy): domain Bacteria; kingdom Pseudomonadati; phylum Pseudomonadota; class Gammaproteobacteria; order Alteromonadales; family Pseudoalteromonadaceae; genus Pseudoalteromonas; species Pseudoalteromonas sp. NZS100. The sequence continues at coordinate 81,214 of NZ_JADYWM010000010.1, read as the reverse complement.
GAAAAGTCAGCTTTTTGCGACTGCAAAATAGATCATGACGCTATTAATGATTTTTTTAAAAACGAAAACACACAACACACTCTGGTTGTAGCAACAAAACACAATGCCACTTTAAATGTAACAATTAGCGACGATAAAATGCTGGCCATTGGCGAGCTAACCCTTGCCCAAGGCGGAAAATTATTAAGTTTAGAAGATGCAAAAAAACAACTCGTTAAAGCAGGAATTGTGCGTGGCTATAAGCAAGTATTTTTAGAGTTGCTACTACAAAAACAGTTTGAGCATATAGCGGGTTCTGTTGTTAAGGGAGTATTAGCTAAAGGCAGACTACCAAGTGATGGTTTGGCCACTAAACTAATAACAACCGTAGAGACTTTAAAAGACCGTTTAAAAACTCCCAAGCTCAAAGAAGATGGCAGCGTGGACATGCGCGACTTTGGCAAGCTTGCAAGCGTAGAGCCAGGCTCTGTGCTTATTCGCCAACAACCAGCAACCCCTGGTAAAGAAGGCTTCACCGTAATAGGTGACATACTGCCCGCAAAACCCGGAGAAAATAAACAATTAGTGGCAGGCGAAGGCACCGAAATATCAAAGCTGAATCCGCTTGAACTAGTCTCTACTATTGCAGGTGTTCCGGTTGAAATTAATAATGGTATGCGTGTCGACGATATTTTTACCATTTCAGATGTAAACGTAAAAAGCGGCCACATTGACTTTCAAGGCAGTGTTATTGTTACCCGCAATATAGACCCTGGAATGAAAGTAACAGCCAAAGGCGATATTACTATATTTGGCACGGTTGAATCAGGAGAGCTTACCGCAGGCGGAAACATCACCGTTAAACAAGGCATTATTGGCCATCAAAAAGCCGACGAACAATCCCTGTCTTGTAAGCTTATTGCACGAGGTGATATTCACGTATCTCATTCACAGTATTGCTACCTCGAAGCAAATAATATTTTTATTGATCGCCAAACAAGCCACTGTGTAATGAAAGCTAAACGCTTACTGCAAGTTGGTCAATCCGACTTACCTAAGGGTAAAATATTTGGTGGCGAAATACTTGATGCAACAACTCTCATTGCTGGCGAAATAGGGAATGAATCAGGCGCTAAAATGATTATTAACCTAGCGGCTTCTGGCGCCGAAATAACCGCTGATACTGATAATTGCTTTAAAGACTTAGCTAAAACAGATGCACAGCTAGACACGTTGCAAGCAGCGCTAGAAAAAACTGATTTAGTGAAAGATGTCGAAAAGAAAAAACTATTAATTACTAAAATTGGTGCTACTCAAAAGCATTATTGTGAGCAGGCAGAGCAATTAGAAAAACGTCTTTCAAACTTAGATCACGACTTACACGATTTACTTAACGACGCTAATTTAGCGGTAAATTCTGTTTTGCATTCAGGTGTAGAGATTCATATTTTTGATAAAGTACTTAAAACAATCCGCAATTACCCTCCGTGCAACGTTAAACTTTTGAATAACAAAATTGAAATAGAGTTTAAAACAAGCTAATAACTGAGTGCTCTATTGAGCACTCAAATTTATTCACATTTAAAGTAAACCGCTTACCTCAGCATGTGTTTGCTGCGGCCATACACCCACTTGTACTTGACCAATATGCTGCTTTTGTAGCAAGAGCATAGCCAAGCGCGACTGCCCTATTCCACCGCCAATTGTTTGCGGAAATTTACTTTGTAGTAGCGCTTTATGCCAATCAAACTCTAAGCGGTCTTCATCTCCAGTAACCCTTAACTGCGCTTTTAAAACTTCAGGACTTACGCGTATACCCATTGATGAAATTTCAAAGGCGTCTTCAAGTACTGGGTTCCATACTAAAATATCACCATTTAAACCCATGTATTGATCGCATGTTGGCGTAGACCAATCATCGTAATCTGGGGCTCTTACATCATGGATTTTGCCATCACCAAGCGCGCCACCAATACCAATTAAAAATACAGCACCATATTCTTGTGCAATGGCTTTTTCGCGTTGTTTAGCGCTAAAGTCAGGGTACATTTTACGTAGCTCTTCACTGTGCACAAACTTAATATCGCCCGGTAAAAAAGGCGTCAAACCATAAGACTCACTTACAAAAGCTTCCGTCTCTTTTATCCCTTTATAAATAGATTGAACAGTTTGCTTTAGTGTCGCCAGCGAACGCTCTGTGGTTTCGTTAATTACTTTTTCCCAATCCCATTGATCAACATATACAGAATGAATAGGACTTAATGAATCTTCATCTGGGCGCAAAGCCTTCATTTGAGTATAAATACCCTCACCAACACCAAAGCCATAAGTTGCGAGTGTTTTACGTTTCCACTTAGCCAGTGAATGCACCACTTCGTAGCGGCTATCTGTAATCGCTTTCACATTTACAGCAACTGCGTTTTCATGGCCGCTTAAGTTATCTTGCGTGCCGTCACCTACTTTAGCCAAAATAGGGGCTTGAACCTCAACCAGCCCAAGTTGGGTTTCTAGTTGCTGTGAAAAAAATTGCTTAACTTTACTTATTTGCTGCTGTTGCTGCACATAGTGTGAACTCATAATAATTGGCCTCATTCCCAGTTATTGTTACTTGCTTAATTGATAAAAAGCGCCCTAATGAGCGCCTTTAATGAGGTTAATGTAACGATTTGATGTATTAATTCAATATCTCATAACAAAAATAGCTTTAACATATTAAAACCATCAATTAAGTGGTATAAAAACCATATATTCGATAATTTTATGAGAAAAATATAATGGAAAATTATTTAATCGATAATCTCGATAAACAGATACTTCATGCATTAATGGCAAATGCCCGTACTGCGTACGCCGAATTAGCAAAAAGATTTAATGTAAGCGCTGGGACAATTCACGTAAGAATTGAAAAAATGAAGCAAGCAGGAATCATTACAGGCACCCAATTAACGATTAATACTAAACAGCTAGGCTACGATGTGTGTTGCTTTATAGGTATTAATTTAAATAACGCACGTGACTACCCACAAACACTTATAAAGCTAGAAGCATTGGAGGAAGTGGTAGAGGCTTATTACACAACAGGTAACTACAGTATATTTATAAAGGTAATGACAAAGTCCATTGATCACTTACAAGATGTGCTGATTAATAAAATACAGGCAATAGAAGCCATTCAATCAACAGAAACACTAATTTCTCTACAAAACCCAATTAGCCGCACGGTAATGCCTTAACTGTAAAAATCTCGTATAATTGCCGAAAAAAGAGGATAACCATGCAGCAAACTCGCTATCAAAGAATCGAAGACGTACTTTCGCGCCGTCAAACAGACTTAACCGTGTGTTTAGAAGACGTTCACAAACACCATAACTTATCTGCAATAGTACGAAGTGCTGATGCGGTTGGTTGCCATCACGTACATGCTGTATGGCCTGAAAAGCAAAAATGGCTAACAAACAATACCTCAGGCGGCAGTAAAAACTGGCTAGAGACGCATTTACATAGAAATATTGATGATGCCGTTACTGCAATGCGTGAACGCAATCCAGAAATACAAATATTAGCGACTCACTTATCAGAAGATGCAGTTGATTTTAGAGAAGTAGATTACACCAAGCCAACGGCTATTATTGTTGGACAAGAAAAAACAGGGATATCAGAAAAAGCCCTAGAATATGCCGATCAAAATATTATTATTCCAATGCAAGGCATGGTGCAATCACTAAATGTTTCAGTTGCTGCTGCGCTAATATTGTTTGAAGCACAGCGCCAACGCGAGCTGGCTGGTTTATATAATAGAGATATGTTGAGCGCCGAAGTTAAACATCCTCTCTACTTTGAAGGCTGCCACCCTATTATCGCAAGGCAGTGTAAACAAAAAAAATTACCTTATCCTGCACTTGATGAAAACGGCGAAATAGTCGCTGACGAGCAATTTTGGCAAGCTTTAAAACATACTTGATGGACTAAAGCTCTGTAAGTACACTTAACTTATTCACAAATAATAAGATTGATATAATTTGTCTAAACCTAGCTTAAATCAATACCCAATTACAGAGCTCAAAGGGGTCGGCCCAAAAATGGCTGAGCGTTTGTTAAAGCTAGGTATTTTAACTGTGCAAGATATGCTTTTTCATTTGCCACTTCGCTACGAAGATCGCACTCGCTTATACGCGATTAATGAGTTGTCACTGCACAGCCACGTGAGTGTTGAAGCAACAATTGAAACAAGCCAAATTACGTTTGGTAAAAGGCGTATGCTTGTTTGCCAAATCAATGATGGTACTGGCAGACTAACATTACGATTTTTTAATTTTACCGCCGCACAAAAAAACGCATTTAGCGCTGGTAAAATAATACGTTGTTTTGGTGAAGTGCGCCGTGGCCGTGTTGGCTTTGAAATGAGTCATCCTGAATACAGCATCAGCGATACCTCTAACGAGCAGCCGGTAGCGACAACATTAACGCCCGTTTATTCAACAACCGAAGGCTTAAAGCAACTATCGATTAGAGCTTTAAGCGAACAGGCTATTGATTTACTAAATAAATACTCAGTAGAAGAACTATTGCCTTCACAGTGGCAGCCATCAAATATGCCGCTAAGTGACGCACTATTATTACTGCACCGCCCACCAAATGATGTTGATGTAACTGCATTAGAGCAAGGTACTCACCCTGCTCAACAGCGCCTTGTATTTGAGGAGTTACTTGCTCAAAACCTCAGCTTATTAAAAGTACGAGAGCAAGGGCAACAAGTTAAAGCCGTGGCATTAAATCCGGTAAACACATTAGAAAGCCAATTTTTAGAGCAACTTCCTTTTGCCCCCACAAATGCGCAAAGCCGCGTAGTTGCTGAAATTAAAGGTGACATGCAGCACGCGTACCCCATGATGCGTTTAGTACAAGGCGATGTAGGTTCAGGTAAAACCCTAGTAGCAGCACTTAGTGCACTAACAGCCATTGCGCAGGGCTTTCAAGTCGCTTTAATGGCTCCTACTGAAATTTTATCAGAGCAACATGGCGTTAATTTTACAACGTGGTTTAATCAACTAGGTATAACCGTTGCTTGGCTTGGCGGTAAAACAAAAGGCAAAGAGCGCGTAGCAACACTTGAAAAAATAGCCTCCGGTGAGGCGCAAATGATTGTAGGTACTCACGCTTTATTTCAAGATGAAGTTAAGTTTAATAACTTAGTGCTTATAGTTATTGATGAACAACACCGCTTTGGTGTCCACCAGCGTTTATCACTGCGTGAAAAAGGTAAGTTTGGTGATTGTTACCCTCATCAACTAGTTATGACCGCAACACCCATTCCACGTACACTCGCCATGACCGCCTATGCCGACTTAGAAACCTCTGTGATTGATGAGCTGCCACCTGGGCGTACGCCAATCACAACAGTGGCACTTCCTGATACTCGCAGAGACGATATTATTGCCCGCGTTAAATTAGCCTGTAACGAGCAAGGCCGCCAAGTTTATTGGGTGTGTACACTTATTGATGAATCTGAAGTACTGCAATGCCAAGCCGCCGAAGACAGCGCACTGCAGTTAAAAGAAGCGCTACCAGAGCTAAACGTAGGCTTAGTACATGGGCGAATGAAATCAGCTGAAAAACAAGCCATTATGAGCGAGTTTAAGGCAGGAAACATACACGTATTAGTAGCCACTACGGTTATTGAAGTTGGTGTAGACGTCCCTAATGCGAGCTTAATCATTATAGAAAACCCTGAGCGCTTAGGCTTAGCACAGCTGCATCAGTTACGTGGGCGAGTTGGCCGTGGCGCTACGGCATCGCATTGCGTGCTTTTATACCACGCACCACTGTCTCATACTGCTCAAAAGCGATTAGGTGTACTACGCGATAGTAACGATGGCTTTGTGATAGCAGAGCGCGATTTAGAAATTCGTGGCCCTGGTGAAGTACTCGGTACAAAACAAACAGGGTTAGCCGAGTTTAAAATTGCCGATCTTACTCGTGATAAGCACATACTTAATCAAGTAAGGCCAATTGCACAGCAAATGCTTAAGCAACATCCAGAGGTTGTTGACCCACTAATTCAACGTTGGTTGGGTAACAAGCAAAATTACGCGCAAGCGTAACCACTTTATTTTCTATGCTTTTGATTTTACTAAGTTAATTTACTAAATCAGCTTACAAAGGATATAAAAAAGCCAGCCCTAAACAATATAGAGCTGACTACTGATATCTCAATAGAGCAGCATAAAGCAATTTTCGCCCTTTACTGCTCTTAGTTATATTTAAGCTTTGTTAAGCTCAAATATAAGCGATGTTTGCGGGAATGAAATTGGCATTTGTAAACCAAACTGCATTAACGCTTCACCGGTAAATGTTTGACCATTTACCGCAGCAATAGAAGATGGACGATACTCCTCAAATTTTACCGGCCACACTAAATTAAGTGTGTACTGCGCATCGGCATCTAGGCCAACAAAACGGAGCTTATTAGGCGCTGTACGCGGTGTTTCGCGAACGCTGTTATAGGCAAATAACGCTTTTGTTTTTTGCGCATCGATTAAACCAAAGTTAATAGATAAATCATCGCTATCTAGGCGGTATAAATCGGCAGCATGAATAAACTCACGATGCTCTTTGTGTAGTGCTATTGCCGCTTTAAGTGCATTGTATTCGTGATCGTTCAGCTCACGTGGGTCCATTTCGATTCCCATGTGGCCAAACATTGATACCGCAGCACGCATTTCAATACTTACATTACGCCCTGTGATATGACAATCGCGTGGGCCTACGTGTGCACCCATAACCGACGATGGGAAAAAGAACGAACATCCACGCTGTATTTCAAGGCGATCAAGCGCATCGTTTGAATCTGACGTCCATACACGGTCTGTGTGTGCAAGTACGCCGTAATCTACACGTGCACCACCTGACGAACAGCTTTCTATTTCAAGACCAGGGTGCGCCGCTTTAATACGATCAATTAAACGATAAAGTGCCAATGTTTGCTGATGCACAGCAGGCTTGCCATCAAAATTACCCGCATGGTTAATATCGCGGTTCATGTCCCATTTAATGTACTTAATAGTTGGGTATTCAACTAAAATATCGTCAATCGCTTTGTATAGGTACTCAACAACCTCAGAGCGCGTTAAATCAAGTACTAGCTGATTTCTAAAGCTTAACTGCTCGTTATTTTCTGAGCTTAAAACCCAATCAGGATGCGCGCGGTATAAATCGCTATCAGGGTTGACCATTTCTGGTTCAAACCAAATACCAAACTCCATACCTAAGCTATTAACATGATCAATGACTGGCGATAAGCCATCTGGGTAAATTTTGTAATCTACAGTCCAATCACCTAAGCCTGCATTGTCGCCACGGCGACCTTTAAACCAGCCATCATCAAGTACAAAACGCTCAATACCTAACGGCGCTACTTTGTCGGCTAGTTGCTTAAGCGTGTCTACGTCGTGATCAAAGTAAATACCTTCCCACGTGTTGTAATGCACAGGGCGCGCTTTTTCACGTTGCGCTTGGCTAAGTAAATTAGCTTTAACAAAACGATGGAAATTACGAGAAAGCGCGCTAAAACCTTCACTTGAAAACGAGCCATAAATGCTCGGGCTTTGATACGTTTGACCTTTAGCAAGCGTAAGCTCACCAGGAAGTAATAGCTCACCCATTTGTACATAACGACGACCTTCAGCTAGAAGCTCTGCGCGTAGTTTATTGTTGCCGCTCCAACCTAAATGAAAGCCGTAACATTCGCCGTGTTGCTCGCCTGCATTTTCGTTATGCACTAATAAACCAGGAAACACATCGTGTGATGTTTTGCCTTTACGGTTTTCACGTACAAAGCTACCAAGCACTAAATCAACCGATTGACGCTGGAATTCGTTTGACCAACGACCTTCAAAGCTCACTATTTTGCTTACGCTATCTGGCAATTGAAATGTTGGCGCGGCGCAAAAATTAACGCCCAGTGGTGAGTCACCTAAATTAGTTAATACAGTATGTGCACTTAGTACGTCACTGTTATTGTCAAGCGTAATGCTGTGCACGACTTCAATACCACGAAGCTTATCTACACTTACAAACTCAACAGTCGTACTTGAAGGCTGACGCACTTCTTGAAGCTCTGGCCCAACTGACCATGCGATTGAATCATTTACTAGCTCAAGCCCTGGCGCGCCAGTAAAGCCTTCGCCTAATAAAGGAGATAGAGAAATAGGCGCTTCTTCAACCACGGCACATTTTACTTCTTGACGGGTAGCAAGCTGAGTAAGCATTGTTTCTGTTGTTTGCTCAGATAGGCGTTTACCAAAGTACAGTAACGCCGGTGTTTTGCTCTGGCAGTCGAAAATAACGGTGCTGTTTACACTGTCTAATCGATAAAATGATTTAGTGTCGGCCATGATTTTCCTATCCTCTTGTTCATTGTGTGAGTTATAAATATAACGAAAATTAGTAAGCTACACTATTTACTAAATGTATCTCTTTGCTTGAGCCACAATCTATCAGATGGTGACACTCAATAATAATAGTATATATCATACAAATTAGGTTTTGATAGTCTTTACATCGCAAATAGTCAGATAAACTCACTGGAAGTACCACTGTAATAAAAGGTATTAAACTAACCTTTACTTTAAAGCTCTGTTATTGCTTTTAATATATATAAAAAATCGGCCAGAGTTGCCCCATGACCGATTTTGTCAGCTTAAACTATTTATAATCTATTTTTGTACTTGTACTTGTCCTGCGCCATCAAGTGCCGGTGTTTTACCAGCCCACTGCGCATTCAAACCAAATACCACTTTATTTACTATCAATGCAAAAGCTACACATACAATCAGTGTAATTGGCATTAAGTGAATGTAATGAATGTCAGTATGTAGTGGTGAGTTTGCAAACGTAAGCATGCCGTACATTACAACACCTAAAATTACTGCTGCAATACCTGCACGTGCATCAACATTTTTAAATAATAAGCCCACTACAAAAATTGAGAATATAGGCATACTTAATAAGCCATTTAATTGCTGTAGCAAGTTAATAATACTGTCTGCTTGCTGGTAAATTGGTACAAGTACCAGTGTTAAGCTTGTTAGTAGCAATGTTACGTAACCACTTAGCTTTACAACACTTGGCTCTTTATTAAAGTAAGCTTCGTGAATGTCACACACGTATAGTGCTGTAGCTGAATTTAATAAGCTGTTGTAAGTAGACAGCACTGCCGCTGCCATTGCCGCTGCAAACACACCGGTTAACCATGCTGGCATTACATCACCTACAATTCGACCATAAGCAGCGTCGCCAATATCGCCGTAAAGTTTAAATGAAATAATACCCGGTAATACCACAATTGCAGGGACGATTAAAAAACGAATTCCCGCTGCGGCAAATATACCTTTTTGCGCTTCTTTAACATTAGGTGCTGCCATGGCTCGTTGCGTAATTGTTTGGTTAGTACCCCAGTAGTACATTTGAATAAAGATCATACCGGTTAAAAGTGTTGGCCATGGAATAGGTGAATCAGCATCGCCGATGAGTGTTAAGCGCTCCTCAGGAATACCCGTAAAGTCATAATTAATCGCATTTAGTGCTAAAAACACCACTAAAACAGCCATACCCAGTACCAGTAAACCGTTGTAAGTATCAGACACTGCAACTGCACGTAGACCACCAAAAAACGCATAAATAGCACCTACAATGGCAAATGCGGTGGCAATATACATTAGCGGAATATCAACCTTAAACATGGTTTGCATAAACAGCGCACCTGAGTAAATTACCGCTGGCATGTAAATAAGTGCATTACCTAAAAAGAATAATCCCCCAATAACAGCGCGAATATGTTTGTTGTTATAGCGCTTTTCTAAAAGCTCTGTGGTCGTTGTACAGTTGTATTTGTAATAAACAGGAATGAAGACTTTAGCTAAAATAATTAAGCCAATAATCGCCGCAAGCTCCCACCAAACAAGCAAAGCCATTTGGTTACCATTCATACCTACTAGTTGGTCGGTGCTTAAGTTAGTAAGTGTTATTGAACCTGCAACAAACATCCAAGTAAGACCACCGCCCGCTAAAAAATACTCTTTAGTTTGGCTTTGTCCGTTATTACGATTTTGGCCTCGGCATTTCCAATAAGTAAGGCCACCAATTAAAGCGGTGACAAAAACAAAAACCACCAGCTGTAAAATGTTATCTGACATGTGTGTGTCTCCTACGCGTTACGCGCAATGTCTGTGTAATAAAAAAGTGCACGCTACAGCGCGTGCGCATCTCGACTTAGTTCTAACTTAATTTGCTTTAAAGGCATAAGTTCGGGACGTTGGTTGTGCAGCTTTACCAATGCATTTAACTGAAACAGTGAAATAAGCATACTGTTAAGCACACTTAGGTAACCTTGCTTGTGTAAGTTTGCAACGGTATCGCTATCTAAAGTTTGCAGTTTGTCTTCATCAACGGTGCTCAAACCTTGAATAGTTTGGGTTTCGCCTTGTTCAAACTGCAATACAATATCTATGTTTTTAATAAGCCCTAAGCGCGCTACTTCTTGGGTAAATTGATACGTTTGATAATCATTTTTTAAATCGCTCTCAAGTAGCTTTTGCTGTGAATTTAAAAATAAGCTTGGGTTACCTTTAGCATCAAATAGTGCCTCGCCTTGCTGCGTATTTACGGCTGAGCTTTGATCATCAATCGCAATAAAGTAGTCGCTGCTATTTGCTTCACGGGTCATTAAATAAAAAGGGTGAGTTTGTATACATACCGGTGTGTAAAGCGCCTGCCACTGGTTGTTATTAACCAATAAACTTTGCCCAACACTAAAGCTTGTTAAACCCGATACGGTATAACTGCCGTTTTGCGCATTTCGCGCTAAAAATATAGGTAAGTCGCATGCAGCTTTTGCCACTTCGTTAGCTCTTAAATTAACTAAATGCTGCGTTTTTGCATATTCAACACCTGCATTAGGGTTAATTTTTAATGTTTGGTGTTTGGTGTTTACTAGTTCACTAATAGCCATAGTTACACATCCTTAAACTGGGTTAGCCGCTAACCACTGCTCAATATAAGCGCGGTGTGGCGGCAAAGTTTGCAACATCTGCTGTGTAAGCTGGCTGTTACGTTCAATTATTTGTTTGGCTTGCGCGTCTTGTGAATACAAATAAGCCTGTTTAGTAAAGTCTGGTTTGAAGCCCATACCATATAAAACGTACTGGTAGCTGGCGGCTGGGAATAACTCTAATGCGCCATGAAAATCTTGAATAAGCGGGCCACGGCTTCCCCAAAGCAGTAAATCTTCTTGCAGGGTTTGTGGAATAGTGTCCGGATGTACATGTGCTTGCCAGTAAGGTTCTGGGCGCTTGGTTAGCATGTAATGGAGCTTTAAAAAGTCGATAATGCGCTGCCAGCGGTAGTCCATTTGCTCGTTAAAGCGTTTAGCTACAATAGGCATTACTTGTGTATCTGCTGGCATATGCTCTGCTACAAAGCGTGCTGAAATTTCAACAAGCATAATAGCGGTTGCTTCAAGCGGCTCTACAAACCCTGCTGACATACCCACTGCAACACAGTTTTTATGCCAAAACTTCTCACGGTAGCCCGACTCAAAGCTAATTTTACGGGCAGTTAAACCGTTTGCTGCATCGCCTAAATAGTTGCGTAAGTTTTGCTCTGCTTCGTCGTCTGATAAAAATTTGCTTGAATAAACATGCCCTACACCACGGCGATGCGTTAAACCTATATCCCAAATCCATCCAGCATTTTGCGCTGTTGCTATGGTATGGCTGGCTAAGGAGTCATCGTTTTCATCGTAAGGGACTTGCATCGCCAGTGCGCTGTCGTTAAATAGCACGTGGTCCATTTTTTTAAACGGTACGTTGAGCGCTTGGCCTAATAACAATGATGAAAAACCAGTACAGTCTATAAATAAATCGGCGCTTATAATGCGGGTTTGATCTTTTAGAGTAAGCCCATTTATTGCACCATCGTCATCAAGTTTTACCTGATCAACAGTACCAATAATATGCTCTACGCCAAGCTTACTTTTACAATGCTGTTTAAGCATTTCTGCAAAAGCGCCGGCATCTAAGTGATAAGCGTAATTACAGTTACCTTGATATTCACCTTGCGCTATACCTCTTGGGGCTAAGCTTGCTTCGCAAATATCATGTTGAAAATTAGTTTGCTGTGCAAAGTCTTCAACATTATCTAAATAAGGGGCTAAATCTATGCGGCCGTAGCCTAACGGTACAGTAAATGGATGGTAGTAAAAGTCGTTGTTGCCGTGCGTCCAATTTACAAATTTACCACCTTGCTTAAAGGTAGCGTTACAGGCTTTAAATACATCAACTTCACGCAAACCTATTTGCTGAAGTGTGTTTTTCATAGTGGGCCAGGTACCTTCACCTACACCAATTGTTGGAATATCTGACGATTCAACCAACATCACTTTTAAGCCATCACCATTTTTACCTTGGTGATACGAAGCTATAATTGCAGCGCTCAACCATCCTGCTGTGCCGCCACCAATTACTGCGATTGTTTTTATTGTTTTATTCATAATGGACTACTCTTTGAGTATCTTTGATAACGTTTTATACAACAAATGCCCGGTAGGGCATTTGGATTTAATGTGGCTTCATTTTAGCCAATTAGGTTAACTAATATACATTACTGTTAAATTAACCTAATTGGTATTAGCACTAATGTGCTGCAATGAAACAAGAGGCGAGAAGTTCGCCTCAAACATTAATTAAAACGATCCGCGAATACCAAACGCGTAACGTGAGCCATTATCTTCCACTGAATAAATTTGGTTAGCAAAACGACCTGTTTGTACTAACTCTTCCTCAGTGATATTGATGCCTTCTGCAAAAATAGTGAAGTTTTCGTTAATATCGTAGCTTGCACTAATATCCCACTGGCCGTAAGTTTCTACGTTCACTGGTTCACCATTGAAGCCGTTATCAACTAAGCGTAAAAAGCCTTCACGGTTGTTAAATGCAACACGTGCTTGCCAGTTGTCTTGCTCATAAAACAATACTAAGTTTTGTGAATCGCCCAAACCTTCAAGTGCAAATGTTTGAGTTGTATCATCACCTACACTAATGTCGCTATTCACAACAGTCGCATTAGCGATAAAACCAAAGCCATTTTCAAACATGTGAGTAACACCCACTTCGAAGCCGGTTACAGTTGCAGACTCACCATTTTGAGGACGGCTTACAGTGTAAACTTCTGAGCTACCAATAAGTTCGTCATCTGTTTGGTCTGTACATGTAGTACACGCAAAATCAGGGCCCGAACGGTCAGACATTTCGTATGTTTCTGCACCCGTTAACGTAACAATAAAGTCGTCAACTTCTTTACTAAATACCGCAAAGCTAAATAAGTTAGCATCGTTGTAGTACCACTCGTAAGAGATATCCCAGTTTTCTGATTGGAATGGTTTAAGTGCTGGATTACCACCACTTGCCGTTAAGTTTTGACGACGTGGCTCGTTAAAGTTTGTTGCTGGAGATAACTGAGACATAGTTGGACGAGTAATACTATCGTACGCGGCAAAACGTAAAATCATATTATCTTGTAGCTCAAGCTTAACGTTGAAAGACGGTAGTAAGTTTGAGTAGCTAGTACCTTGTTCAATATTAGTCGCAGGGCCAAATACGTTAGCAAACAATGTCGCATCTGACGTTGGTATAACATCGCTAATAAAGCTTTGTATTGCAGCAACTTCAATATCGGTTTCAGAGTAACGAGCACCCATATTAACGGTTACTGGCATATCAGCTAAGTCAAAACCAAGCGTAAAGTCCATGTATAGGCTGGTGATGTCTTCGTTAATTGTGTAACGGTTATTTTGTAGCGTTGGCTCTACTGGAAAACCTTGATCGGCTAAGTAATCAAGCATTTTATCGCCATCGTAGCTATAAAATGTATCGATTAAACCAGGGAAGTAATTACTCGCTGTGTATGCTTCAAAATCAATTTCATCAAGCGGTGCTTGTGTACCGTAACCACAAAATTGACATTGGCTACCAAAAATTTGGAAGCTAGATTTTTCACGCTCTTGGCGATAAGCACCAAAGTTAATACGCTCTACCGGGCCTTTATCTGGCACGTATTCAAAATCGGCTTTTACTTCAGTGATTTCATCTTCATCAGTAAATTGGTTACCAATTTCGTTGTAGTGAAGACGCGCTAGGCTAGGATCTGGCAATGAACCATTTTCAAAGCCATCATGCTGTACGGTAGGAATGCTGCCTGTACCATCAAAAGTATAGCTGTTAATAATACCCACTACGTTAAAACGATCATTACCTGCACGGTCGTTTTCAGCTGTTGAGCGAGATACATCAAATTTTGCTTTTAGTGACTCGTTTACTTGCCAGTCAACATTAATACCAAATGCTTTATTAGTTACATCACGTGAGTTACGTGTATGTGATACAAAATCACTTGCAGGGTCGCCACTTGGCGCGCCTAAGCCAACTTCTTGAGAGAAAGTTAAAAGCGTACCCGTTTCAGCATCAATTGTTGCGCTGCCTACACGGTCTGGTTCAAACCAAGATGCTAAATCACGCACTGACGAATCAACTTCAAATTTTGAAATCATTCCATCAACCGTAATCGTAACATCGTCAGATGGCGCATATTGAAGTACTAAACTTGCGTTTGTACGTTCACGGTCTTGCTCATCAACTACTTGGTCCCAGTTACGTGGAATGTAGGCATTTTCAAACAATACACCATCAGTTGGGTTAGATATTGTTTGGCCACCGCGCCAACCTGCCGTTAAAATTTGGTTGTTTTGAAGTTTACGTTGTTGATTAGTTATGGCAAAAAGCACACCTAGCTTGTCATCGTTAAACGTATTACTTATTAAAAATGATGTTGATGGAGATACTTCTTCAGAAAGGCTTTCGTACATACCTTTAACTGAACCTAAAATATGTAACCCACCAAAATCAAAAGGGCGTGCTGTAGTTACGTTAACCGTACCACCAATGCCGCCTTCTTGAAGCGTTGCTGTATTACTTTTATAAATATCAGCACCGGTGATTTGATCTGCCGCTAATACATCAAAATTAAATTCACGACCTGCACTGTCTGTCGCAATTTGACGACCATTAACAAGTACAGTATTAAATTGTGGACCAAAACCACGAATAGTTACCGCTTGGCCTTCACCACCACTGCGGTCAATTGCCACACCTGTAATACGTTGCAGAGACTCTGCTACGTTTAAATCAGGAAATTTACCAAGATCTTCTGCTTTAATCCCGTCTGTAACAACATTAGATGCTTTTTTATCTAACATTGATGAACGTAAGCTGCTGCGGATACCCGTTACTGCGATAACTTCAACATCTTCATTTACTACTGTAGGCGTATTGCCTTCAGCGCCTTGAGCTGCAACGCTTCCGCTTGCCAATATACCAGTGATAGCAATACTGAGCGCGGTTTTCTTGTTGAACGATAACTTATTGTTAATTATCATTTTTTAAAAACTCCTGATTGTGTGTAGTCGTTGTGTCGTTGTGGTAGTGCGTATAGTTTCAAATACTATTTATATTATAAATACTTTAAACCGGCAAAAAGTGCAACCTTTTCCTTAATTATGGATAGCATTTAATTACCGTATATTTTCTTTTGATTTTCTTTTAATTAACATTAAAGAGCTGTATTCACTCAGAAAAAGCGTAAATAATAACCTGTTCGTATTTCTCTGCTGGCAATAAATTAGCCTTTGGAAAATTTTCACGATTTGGCGCATCTGGCCAATTTTGCGCTTCAAAACACAAAGCTTGCCGTGCTTTAAAAGGCGAACCAACAAAGTTTGCGGTATAAAACTGCATGCCTGGCTGCGTACTTTTAAGGGTTAAACTAACGTTCGTGTGTGGCGAAGTTAATGTAGCCATCGTCTTTAAACTGCTGTCATCATTAAAAATATAGCAGTGATCAAAGCCATTTCCAGCTTCTAGCTGAGGATGAACGGCGCTTAAGGCCTCACCAACTTGAGCTGGCTTAGTAAAGTCAAAGCAGGTACCGCAAACTAAAGCGGCTTCATTAAGTGGAATACTAGTTGTATCAATAGGAAGGTAACGATCGGTATTAATTTGAACAAGATGCTCATTAATTGATTCACTGCCATCAAGATTAAAGTAGCAATGGTTGGTAAAGTTAACGAGCGTTTCTTTATTGGTTATCGCTTTAAAGTGCAGAGTAAGCTCGCCGTTTTTAGCGCTAATAGTTTGCCAAACCTGCAACTCACCGGGGAAACCTTGTTCTCCGTCGGGCGAGCAATAATAAAGCTCAACTTCACTTTCAGTTTGTTTAGTTACTTGCCAAAGTACTTTATTAAAACCTTTAACACCGCCATGTAGGCTATTAGGACCGTTATTTGCCTCTAGTTGATACTGCGTACCAGATAAGCTAAAACGCCCCTTTGCAATACGATTAGCGTATCGACCTACTGTAGCGCCTAAGTAAAATGGGTTTTCAAGATAGTATTGAGGATCATCGACGCTAAGCGTCATTTCTTGTTTTTTAAATTTAATGCTTTTTATTATTGCGCCAAACGGCAAAATTTCAGCTGCTAAATTCTCACCATCACTGAGCTGAATAACTTGTAAAGGCTGGTTACTGGCAATAGATGTCACACGCATACTCCAATCAAATTACCGAATTAACATTTTGTGTTATAACGGCGCAACAATATATAATATAAATAGTATATAATTGAAGCCTGCAACTCAATCTAAATGCGTTAAAAAATCACGACAAAAATTTACAGCTGCCATTATTTATTTACACTAATCCAGCTCAGCATGAGCTTATATAAAATATAAGCTTTGTAAGGTTAACTGCCTTGGTAAAAATGCTCGTTAAGCGCTGCTTTTTCGTCAATGCTAAGCGCTTGCTTTGATTTAGCAATAAAGTCGTACCTCACCATCACAGCTTTGCCTATTGCGCAGCATTTATCGTGTTGCCATGCTTCTTGCCTAAGCGTAAAAGAACTAGTCCCTATATGCTCTACAGAGGTTTTTACGGTCACTTCGTGGCCATAAAATAATTCGCCTACAAACGACACCTCAACTTTGGCGATAATCAATTTCCAATCATGTGGATTTAAGTCCGGTGTAAAAAACTTAAAAATAGGTCCACGCGCGACTTCAAACCATACAGGGAGTACGGTATTGTTGATGTGTCCGAGTGCATCTGTTTCGCTAAAGCGCGGCATCACTTTTTCAATAAACATAAAAATCCAATAATAATTATATAAAGGTAAACCATGACGGACTTTATACGCGTTATTGATAACGCATTAAGCGATGAGTTTTGCGATGAATTTATTTCCACATTCGCGCAAAGCCCGCATGTAAGACAAGGGGTAACATCGGGCGGTGTCGACTTAAAGAAAAAAGACAGCCACGACCTGCACTTAAATAATCACCCCGAATATGCACAACAATTAAAACATATACAACAAACGACTGCACAGCATGTTTTTAAGTATGTTGAAGAGCATATTTTTATGATGATTGGGGCATTTGGCTTAAAGGTTTATCATCCAAAAACAGGTGAGGTAGTCGATTTAACCCAAGAGAATTTTGAAGAAGTGGGTAAACCGCAATTACCCGTTTTAGTTCAGCAAATTTTTAGACTCGGTAACATTCAAGCGCAAAAATACGAAGTAAACAAAGGTGGCTACCCTTACTGGCACAGTGAAGTTTATCCGCAGCTACAGCACAATGAAGCTTTGCATCGCGTGTTGTTATTTATGTTTTACTTAAACGATGTAGAAGAAGGTGGTGAAACAGAGTTTTATTATCAAAACCGTAAAATCGCCCCTAAAAAAGGCACTATGGTAATAGCACCTGGCTACTTTACACATACTCATAGAGGCAATAAGCCAGTATCAAACGATAAGTATATTTTAACCTCGTGGGTATTGTTTAACCGTGCAGAACAAATATATGGTGCGCCTAAGAGTTAGCGCACCAAAATCAGTATTATTTAACCGAGCAGTTCATCAAATAAATTAAACAACTGATCTAGCTCTTCAATGGTGTTGTAGTGCATACAACCAATGCGCACTACGCCGCCTTTATCAAGCACATCTAATTGCTTGCACAACCCTTGCGCGTAAAAATTACCATCCCACACGCAAATATGCTGCTTACCTAGAAATTCTGAAACGGCGCGTGGCTCAAGCCCTTCAAAAATTAAAGCAAAAGTAGGTGTACGCTCATTAAGGCGATCAAAATCATCAATACCAAATAACTTAATACGTGGATAATTAACTAAGCGCGTTAAAAAGTGTTCGCTAAGCGCCATTTCGTGCTGCTTAGTTTTAGCAAAAGCAACGCTTAACTTTTCGCGACGTGAGTGGCTATCGTCAAGTTCGCTAATCGCCGCAATGTAATCAACAGCTGCGATAAAACCAGCCATTGCTTCAAAGCTTTGCGTGCCGGTTTCCCAGCGACCTGGTGCTACGTCTTTAGCTGGCTCAACCTTGTAAGGCGTAAACCCGTCTAAATGTTCTTTTTTACCATAAACCATACCTAAATGCGGGCCAAAAAACTTATACGCAGAGCACGCTAAAAAGTCGCAATCAAGTGCTTGTACGTCAACAAGTTCATGCGGTGCATAGTGTACGGCATCAACATAAACAAGTGCACCTACAGCGTGAGCAAGCTCTACAATACGTTTGATATTGTTAATTGAACCTGTGGTATTTGACGCATACGTTACCGCTACAAGCTTAGTGTTGCTGTTTAATAAGCTTTCAAATTGCACCATATCTAAGCTGCAATCAGCTTCATTAATTAAAGCCGTATTGACTTTAACGCCTTTATCTTCTGCAGCTTGTTGCCACGACGATACATTCGAGAAGTGATCGGCATTGGTTACAATTATTTCATCGCCAGCCTGCCAGTCGCGTGAAATTGCACGGCTAAAACTAAACGTAAGGCTGGTCATGTTTGGACCAAACACAATTTGTTGTGAGCTAGGTGCATTAAGTAAGTCAGCGGCGGCTTGGCGCGCATTCGCCATCAACTCAACCGTTTTATCACTTGAAAAAAACGCGCCACCTAAGTTCGAATTATAATGACCTAAATAAGCTGTCATCGCAGTAAGCACCGATGTTGGTACCTGCGAGCCACCTGGTCCGTCTAAAAATATTGGCGATTTACCATCAACGTTCTGCATTAATGCTGGAAACTGCTCACGTAATTGCGTTATGTTCATGCCTAACTTCCTTAAGACGTTAATACAAAACAATCCAGGTAACCTGGTTTGCTAGCATCAATTTTGTTCATAGGTGTTGCGTTATGCCACACTTGACGGTCGTTTATTAATGCAAACATGCCGTCTTTTATTTCCATTTTAAAACAAGGCTCAGCTTGCTTGTTTTCGTATACAAGCAGTTCGCCACCTTCTAAGTTCTCGTGAGAAACACCGCATATACATACATGGTCAAAACCATCTTGATGCACGCCTTCTGGCGCTGCAGGTGTATCGCTATCGATGGCAAGCATACGGAACTGATGAATTTCAATATTACGCTGCTCATCAATACCGGTAAGTTGGCGAAACTCATTTACAATGCTTTTCATGCCCTCTGACTCAAGTAAACTTTGCTCTAAATTTTCGTAAGTACGCTCTACATTACCTTGAAAAGTATTAATTGAATCATCTTGAACAAATGCTTTGGCTTGCTGTAGCTTTATTTCACCATTTTGCATTTTTACTACTGAATAACGACGTTTACGAAAGGCACCATCTGCATAAAGGTTTGCAGGAAGGTTATCAAAAGAAGGTTTAACCAAATCAATATTTGCTTGGTTAACAAAACGTAGTTGCAATAAATTCTGGTTGTTTAATGCTGTCATAAAATCTCGCCTAAAATAATGAGAATATTGATAAGGATTTTAATGCATTTTGATAGGAATTTTTGCGCGATTAATTACTTTAAAAGCAATTTAAGACTAGAGTTAATACAATAATACAAAAAAAGAAGCATGAACTATCTAATATTTGTTTTAGCCAATAAAAAACCCGCCGAAGCGGGTTTTTAAACAAACTCTAAAAGTTATACAGCTTGTTGAATAATCACGTTGTCTGCTTTTTTAGTGTAAGCAGGCATACGGTGGAAGTTTAAGTAACGGTAAGTATCTGCAGCCGTTGCATTAATCTTCGCTGCGTATTCTTGGTACTCAGCTGGAGTAGGTAGTTTACCTAAAATAGCCGCTACTGCAGCAAGTTCTGCTGAAGCTAAGAATACGTTCGCGCCATTACCTAAACGGTTAGGGAAGTTACGTGTAGAGGTAGACACAACCGTTGCTTTGTCTGCAACGCGTGCTTGGTTACCCATACATAGTGAACAACCTGGAGTTTCGATACGTGCACCTACACGACCAAAGATACCGTAGTAACCTTCGTCTGTAAGCTGATCTTTATCCATCTTAGTTGGCGGGGCAACCCAAAGCTGAGTTGGGATACGACCTTTAAAGCCATCTAGTAACTTACCTGCTGCACGGAAGTGACCGATGTTAGTCATACAAGAACCGATGAATACTTCGTCGATTTTCTCGCCAGTAACATCAGATAATAAACGTGCATCATCAGGGTCATTTGGAGCACAAAGGATTGGCTCTTTAATATCTGCTAAATCGATTTCAAGTACATGTTTGTACTCTGCATCAGCGTCAGCTTCCATTAGTTCTGGGTTAGCTAACCAATCTTGCATTGCAGTAATACGACGCTCAATAGTACGTACATCGCCGTAACCTTCAGAGATCATCCATTTAAGCATAACAATGTTTGATTCTAGGTATTCTGCGATAGACTCTTTAGAAAGTTTAACCGCACAACCTGCTGCAGAACGCTCTGCAGATGCATCTGATAGTTCGAACGCTTGCTCAACAGTTAGGTGTTCAACGCCTTCAATTTCTAGTACACGACCAGAGAATTCGTTAATTTTACCTTTTTTCTCAACTGTTAATAAACCTTCTTTAATACCGAAGTAAGGGATTGCATGTACAAGGTCACGTAAAGTGATACCTGGTTGCATTTCACCTTTAAAGCGAACCAAAATTGACTCAGGCATATCAAGAGGCATAACACCTGTAGCTGCTGCGAATGCTACTGCACCCGAACCTGCTGGGAATGAAATACCTAATGGGAAACGTGTATGTGAATCACCACCAGTACCTACAGTATCTGGTAATAACATACGGTTTAACCATGAGTGAATTACACCATCACCTGGGCGAAGTGACACACCGCCACGGTTCATGATGAAATCAGGAAGCGTATGGTGAGTGTTTACATCGATTGGTTTAGGGTAAGCCGACGTATGACAGAAAGACTGCATTGTTAAATCTGCAGAAAAACCTAAACATGCTAAGTCTTTAAGTTCGTCACGTGTCATAGGACCTGTTGTATCTTGCGAGCCAACAGTTGTCATTTTAGGTTCACAGTATTGGCCTGGGCGAATACCTGGAACGTTACACGCTTTACCAACCATTTTTTGCGCTAGTGTGAAGCCTTTTTCAGAAACTTCTGTCACTGTTGGTACTTTAAATACATCAGTTGGACCTAGGCCAAGTGATGTACGTGCTTTGTCAGTTAAACCACGACCAATGATAAGTGGTATACGACCACCAGCACGAACTTCATCTAAAATTACATCAGATTTAAGTTCAAAAGTTGAGATTACTTTGTCAGTACCGTGGCTCTTAACAACACCTTCGTACGGGTAAATATCGATTTGCTCACCCATGTTAAGCTCATCAACATTTAATTCGATTGGTAATGCACCTGAATCTTCCATTGTATTGAAGAAGATTGGAGCAATTTTATTACCTAGACATACACCGCCAACACGCTTGTTTGGTACGAATGGGATATCATCGCCCATGAACCAAAGTACAGAGTTAGTTGCAGACTTACGAGAAGAACCAGTACCAACAACATCACCTACATATGCAAGTGGTAAGCCTTTAGTTTTTAATTCTTCAAGCTGAGAGATTGGACCTACTTCGCCTGGCTTGTCTGGTGTAATTCCATCACGTTCAATTTTTAGCATTGCTAAAGCATGAAGTGGGATATCTGGACGAGACCATGCATCTGGTGCTGGTGATAAGTCATCAGTATTTGTCTCGCCAGTCACTTTAAATACAGTAACTGAGATCTTTTCAGCAACAGCTGGCTTATTAGTAAACCATTCTGCATTTGCCCAAGACTCAATAATTTGCTTAGCGAATGTATTACCCGCTTTTGCTTTTTCTTCAACATCGTAGAACGCATCAAACATAAGTAATGTATTTGAAAGGCCTTTAACTACGATTGGTGCAAGTGTTTCGTCATCAAGTAGGTCAATCATTGGCGCGATATTGTAACCGCCCAGCATTGTACCTAATAATTCTGCCGCTTTTTCTTTAGAAACAAGTGGAGAATTAGCTTCACCTTTAGCTACAGCTGCTAAAAATCCCGCTTTAATATAAGCAGCATCATCAACACCAGCTGGTATACGCTGAATGAACAAATCTAAAATGAATTCTTCTTCACCTGCAGGTGGGTTTTTTATTAATTCAATAAGATCAGCAGTTTGCTGAGCATCTAATGGCGCTGGTACGATACCTAACGCGGCACGTTCTTCTACGTGTTTACGATATTCTTGTAGCACAATATTGCCCTCTTGGTGACGTGAAAGTATCCGGTAGCGCTTTGGGCGCAAATAAGTTACCCAATACTTATAGTATTCTAACGCGTAATTATAAAGCTTTTATGGATAGATGAAAATCCATCCAGTTGCGCAACTGATTATACCGATTATAAATACTATGAATAGTGGTTGTGGTAAAAACTATTTTCATGAATACTTGTTAAGTAAGAATCATTACCATTAACTAGTATTAATTTATTACAGGCATAAAAAACCCAGCACTTGGCTGGGTTTTTATTACAAACTATTTAATTAACGTAAAACTTTAACGTTTTTGATAGTTTTGATATGCGCTTCTACACGACGGTTTTCTGCGTTTGCAGCTTTAGTGTTTGCATCATTTTTAAGACGCTCTTCACCTAAACCAACTGTAGTAATACGATCTTCAGCAATACCATCAGCAACAAGTTGCTTAGCTACAGCATCAGCACGTTTTTTAGATAACCATTTGTTGTAAGTTGCTTTACCTACAGCAGAAGTGTGACCTTCTAATAGTACTGTTGTATCTGGGTACTCTTTTAAGAATGCAGATACTTTTTCAATATCATTTAAGTATTGAGTAGATACTGCAGAAGCATTGTTAGGGAAAGTCACTAATAAGCTTACTGTTACTTCTTTATCTTCATATAAAGTACAACCAGTACCATCTACAGCATCAGTCATAGGTGTGTTAGGACACTTATCATCTGTATCAGCAATATTATCGTTATCGCTGTCTGCAGGGGCTACAGCTACTTCAACAACTTCAGGAGCAGGTTTAACTTGCTCAACCGGTGCAGAGTTTTGGCCAAATAAGTAGTTAATACCAATTTTAGCGCCAACATCTGTATAACCACGGTCAAGACCTTGATATACAGCTGTTTCAGCATTTACAAATAAGCCATCTGTAATGAAATGCTGGTAACCAACACCTGCATTTAAGAATGTGTTGTCATCAACTACGTCAATTTCTTTAATACCGAAAAGACCATAGAAAGGACCGCCGTCTAAATGGTAAAGAGCATCAATACCGTAACGCTCGCCATCAATATTGTTACGGTTGCCAGCAACTTTATCAAAAGCATTAAAATCCATGTCTGCATATTCAAGACGTGCGCTCCAGTAATCACTGAAACGGTAACCAGCTTCAACACCCCAGCCAGTTGATTCGTTTACGTCAAGACCGGCTTGATCACGCATGTTTTTCCAAGATGCGTCATAGTAGTCACCAAATGCGCCAATGTAGAAACCTTCTTCTTTATCAGCAGCGAATGTAGATGCGCTAGTTGCAGCCAACGCGATTGCAATTGTAAGTGTTTTTAATTTCATTGTTTTCTTCCCATTTGAACAATTTTAAATTGTAGCTAATCGATACTAGCTCAATCAGTTTTATATAGACTAACTGAGCCTTTGTTAATCAATACTTAACGAAAAATAAAGTTTATAACTTTTTTTCTATGCCTTGTCACAACACACATCCACTTACTATAGGCGAAATTAAAACTTTATTGAAAAATAAATATAGTAGTTTTTGTAAATTAGTACTTAGCAAGGAATGTAAGAGCAATTAAATTGAATGCACTTATAAATGCAAAGAAATATTGCTTAGTTTTAATTGTGCGCATAATACCACCAGAATTAGCATTCCCCTAGGTATATGCGCATGTTTGATTAAAAAATGACTCTTTTTAATCATGTGGTTATATTTAAAGTTAAGTATTAAGTACCACAAAAAGTCTGGTAGTCATTATCATTCGTCGGTGGAGAGCAAAACTCTGATAACTCTTCACTGTTAGAATATGGATTCCCAGCTATTTTTATAAAGCGCTGTAGTAACTCGCTAGATCCTGTAGCGTTATATTGTGCAATTATTTCTTCGATCACATGATTACGCGGTATAACACGAGGATTTGCCGCTCTCATTACTTCATAACTATTATCGTCAGTTAAACTTACCCACCTAGCTCTCCATTCAATTAGCGACTCAGGTACGCTTTTTTCTCCTTTTAAGGATTCAGTAAGCGCATCAAAGGTATTGGTGTAATCGAGCTGATTATCTTTTAATAGCGTTAACAACTCTGCTATTAACTCGCCACTACTATCGCTAGATTCATTTAAACCCAGTTTTTGTGCCCACATAGCCGTAAACTCAGTATTAAACTGCTCAGCAAAACTATTAATAAATGGCGTCATTAATGAAACCGCTTGCTCGTCATCATCGCTAATAAGCGGTATTAAGCTCTCAGCTAAGCGTGCGCAGTTCCAGTTAGCTATATTAGGTTGATTACCGAATGCATAGCGGCCTTGTTTGTCTATAGAGCTAAATACGGTATCAAAATCAAAGCTATTCATCATGGCACACGGGCCGTAATCAATGGTCTCTCCGCTAACTAGCGTATTATCTGTATTCATTACTCCGTGAATAAAGCCAACACGCATCCAGCTCACAACTAGCTTAACTTGGTTTTTAATCACAGCGCCTAAAAATGCTAAATATCGCTGCGAACCTGTATCGGTTATTTCTGGGTAGTGACGCTCTATAGCTAAATCGGCTAAATTTTTAAGCCCTTCAACATCGCCTTGCGTCGCTAAATATTGAAACGAGCCAACACGAATATGGCTAGTTGCTACACGCGTAACGATAGCCCCAGCTTGTGGCGGATTACGATAAACCGTTTCACCACTACCAACAACCGCTAAGCAGCGTGTGGTTTTAACTCCCAGTGCATGCATTGCCTCGCTCATTACGTATTCACGAATAGCAGGGCCAAGTGCGCAACGTCCATCCCCACCTCTTGAGTAAGGAGTAGCACCAGAGCCTTTTAATTGAATATCCCATAACTGGTTTTCATCATCACTAATAGCGCCCAGTAAGTGCGCTCGTCCATCGCCTAAGCGTGGTGAAAAATGTCCAAATTGGTGCCCAGAGTAACCAAGTGCTACTGCAGGAATCGCCTGTTTTTCGTTACCGCTAAAAGTGCTGGCACGCAAATCAGCCGCAACGTTAATATTAAATTGTTTTGCTAAACTCTCGTTCCACAGCAATAACTGAGGAGAGGCGACACTTGCAGGGAAATCTTCTATCGCGAAGTTTTCCGCAACATCTGTGTATCTTGGCACTAATTTCATGGTAATTCCTATTGTTGCTGACTTATACCAACACGGTTGTCACCTACGCCATAAGCAACAATTAAGCTTAACTCTTGCATACTTAAGCCGCTTTGCTTTTGCATTTCGTTAAAAAAAGCTTGGGCTGCATTTAGTGACTTTTTAGTTTGTAAGCCGCCGTCTATAATTTTATGGGCACGCAAATAATTCTCTACATCGCGTGATAGTAAAAATGTATCTTTACCAAGTGCTCGCAACGCGTAAGGCCCTGTATTTCCGCCTAAACGCGAACCATGTTTTTTTAAATACGCCCACAAACCAATAATATCGTCTGTTGGCCAATTAGCGATAAACTGACTAAAACTGCCATGTTCCCCTGCTATTTCGTGGATCATGTAAGCATTTTCGGTAATTGTTTTTACTTTTTTATAGTTACGAACAATGCGCTCATCCGTTGCTTTTTGTTCCAGCATATCGGGTGGCATCATTAATAACTTATCAACGCTAAAATCCCAAAAAACCTCTCTAAAGCCTGCCCACTTATTATTTATGACTGACCAATAAAAGCCGCTTTGAAATACTTTTCGAGTAAATTCTTCAAGCCAATCGTCGTCACTTAACGTGCTTAGTTGTTTTTTAGATAGCGGTTTTGCAAGTAATAACTTAAGCATTTTTTCAGAGCCTTTTCGCTCTACCGCTCGCTTATAAATATCGCTAAATTTTTCCATACTAATTAAATACCTCACTACTTATATTGCTAGTGTACGAGAAAAGCACCTAATACGTAACCACCCCTCTTTTCGATGAATTAATCTGTATTTAGTCGCTTGACACCTAGACGGCTAAAATGCTTTAATCGCCGTAATTACCCTATTTAAATTGCACAGGTTTGTAAGTTTTACCCTACAAACAGGTGCAAAGGGCTAGAAGAGGTGCGTTATTCAGGTAGCGTATGTTAGGAGCGCAAACTCCAGTAAGCATACGTGAGGGGAATTAACGCCGAGAAGTAACCACTTTTGCGAGGTGTTTATTTCGGGCGACTAGGTTGAACCCTAGCGACTGTCACCAATAGCTGCTTATAAAAAGCAGCTTGTTAGTTTGGTGGAGAGCTTCTGGTCTTAAATATTAAGGCCGTGCGCCCTATTATTTTAAGCCCATTCGCTCTTCGAATTATTAGTTCGAACGACGTTAATGCGGCTCCTTCCATAAAGCTTTTTGACTCTTCGAATAATACCAATTGCATTAAATTAGTTATCGCTTAAATGATCACGTTTTTAATAAAGTTGGTACAAATTATAAGTTCGTGAGAGATGATCAACAACTTCAATTTAAACGACTACTCACTGTGGACCGCGCTCGTTACGCCATTTGATCAACACGGC
Source organism: Pseudoalteromonas sp. NZS100 (assembly GCF_015864815.1). Classification (NCBI taxonomy): domain Bacteria; kingdom Pseudomonadati; phylum Pseudomonadota; class Gammaproteobacteria; order Alteromonadales; family Pseudoalteromonadaceae; genus Pseudoalteromonas; species Pseudoalteromonas sp. NZS100. The sequence continues at coordinate 54,043 of NZ_JADYWM010000010.1, read as the reverse complement.
GATGTTGACTACAACACGTTAACTAAGCTGGTTAGCGATCAAGAAGCGGCACATAACGGTATTTTGCTACTTGGCAGTACGGGCGAAGGTTTAGCACTAACGCTAAAAGAGCAACAAGCCATTGTTGAACACGTATGCCAGCTAAAACCAACAGTACCACTCATGGTTGCTGTGGGCGGTAGTAACTTAAAGCAACAAATTGAGTGGGTTAACTACTGTAATACACTACCAATTCATAGCTTTTTACTTGGCTCACCGCTTTATGCAAAGCCTGGTGCTATAGGTCAAACTCATTGGTTTGAAAGCCTACTAAATGCAAGCGCTCACCCATGTATGCTTTATAACGTACCGGGTCGAAGCGCTGTTAGCATCCCAGTGGCAACAATTCAAAACTTACAAAACAATAAAAATTTATGGGCGTTAAAAGAAGCGAGCGGCAGTATTGCTCAGTTTGAAGCTTACCGCCAAGCGGCGCCTAATTTAGCTATTTTTAGTGGCGACGATGCGCTAATGCCTTATTTTGCTCAAGCTGGCGCAAAAGGTTTGGTGTCGGTAGCTGCAAACGCATGGCCTGAACAAACTCACGAGTTTGTTAAGCGCAGTTTAAGTGGTCAACACCCTAATTTATTTGCCCAGTGGTCAAGCGCTATTAATAGCCTATTTGCTGTCGCAAACCCTATTCCCGTAAAGGTACTAATGCATTTGCAAGGCCGCTTAAGCAGCCCGCAACTTCGTCCACCTTTAACACATCTTGAGTTAACTCAAACCGATTGCATCGCAACTGCAAACAACACCATTTTATCTTGGCATTAAATACAGGTTTTTATAATGAGCTGGTTAGAACTATTAAATAATTTAGAATCGGGCGCAGTACGCGCAGCATCACAAAACGAAAGCGGCCAATGGCAAGCTAACGTAGAAGTAAAGCAAGGCATTTTAGAAGCCTTTAAAAATGGCACTAATACTGAGTTTGCAGGCGGCTTTGTTGATAAACATAACTTAGCTCCGCAAGAATTTAGTACTGATGATGGCGTTCGTATGGTGCCAGGTGGCTCAAGTGTTCGCCGTGGTGCTTATGTTGCTAAAGGCACGATTATTATGCCACCAGCGTATGTAAACATTGGTGCATATATCGACGAAGGCACAATGGTAGATAGCCACGCATTAGTGGGTTCGTGTGCACAAGTAGGTAAAAACGTACATTTAAGTGCTGCAGTTCAGCTTGGTGGTGTACTTGAGCCAATTGGTGCAAGCCCAGTAGTGGTTGAAGATGACGCCTTTATTGGCGCTGGCTGTATTATTGTTGAAGGCGTAGTCATAAAAAAAGGCGCAGTACTTGCCCCAGGCGTGCGTTTATCAGCAACTATTCCGGTATACGACTGCGTAAACGAGCGCCAACTAGATAAAGGCGAGCCAATCCCAGAGTACGCGATTGTAATACCGGGCTCTCGCCCTGCGTCAAACGAATGGGCGCGCGAGCAAGGCCTAAGCATGTCGTGTGCGTTAATAGTTAAATACCGCGACGAGAAAAGCGATGCATCGTTATTGCTTGAAGAGGTTTTACGATAATGAGCTTTTTGAGCACGCCTATCAAAACCGCTGTAAATACTATTACACAACAACTTGATACACCTTTTTTTGTTTACGACTTAGATCAACTAAACACGCATCTTGCGCGTTTAGTTGCGCAAACCGATGTAAAGCTGTGGTACGCGGTAAAAGCAAACCCACTGTCTAAAATTATTCAAAGCTTAGACAGTGCTGGCTTTAATTTTGACGTAGCAAGTAAAGGTGAGCTTGAGCAAGTACTCGCACAAGGTATTAGCTCGCAGCGCGTGCTCAACACAGGGCCTGCAAAAAGCCCTAAACAAATTAAACACTTTATTGAGCGCGGCGTGCGTATATTCGTAGCAGAAAGCCTCAATCAAGTACGTTGGTTAAACCAACAAGCACAACTACAAAACACGCAGTTACAAGTATTACTGCGAGTGCAATTACGTTGGCCTGAAGGTGAAAAAAACCCTCTGGGCGGCGATAGCCTTACGCCGTTTGGTATGGGTTGTGATGAGTGGCAAGCACTCAATGTAGCTGACTACCCTGCACTTAAATTTGACGGCCTGCATATTTTTCAGTGGGGCAACATGCTTAGCACGCAAAAGCTAAGCGATTTGTGGTCACAAATGATTGCACCTCTTAGCCAACTTGCCAGCGATTTAAATATTAGCCTTAAGATTTTAGATTTAGGTGGTGGTTTAGGTATTCCTTATACACAAAACGAAGCAACACTTGATTGGGATGACTTAATTGCTGCGCTCGCTAAAATTAAAAATGATGCGGGTGTAGAAGAATTATGGATGGAACTTGGTCGCTATGCCGTTGGCGAATGCGGTCATTACGCAAACCCAGTAGTAGAGCGCAAACAAAACTACAATCAAGAACAAGTAATTTTAAGCGGCGGTATAAATCACTTATTACGCCCTGCTGTTACCAGCCAAGACTTTCCTGCTGCATTACTGCGTGAATCCAGTGCTAAAACTCAAGCGGTCACTTTATACGGCCCACTTTGTACAGCGCTTGATTGCTTTGGTGAACATAACTTACCAAGCGATTTAAATGAGCACGACTGGCTAGTGTTTAGCCAATGCGGTGCTTACGGCTTTACCGAAAGTATGCCGTATTTTTTATGCCATGAGCTAGCTGCTGAGTACACCTTGCAAAACGGTACACTTACCTGTGTTCGCCAAGCCGAAAATGCCAGCCATTATTTAAGGTAACAAGTATGAGTAATACAACACACATTAGCCAAGAGAACATTGTAGTAGGGGAAGTTGCAAACGGCTTACCGCTTACAATTCCTGTGTATCGTTTAAAAGGCGATGGCACAGGGCCAAGTGTTTACATTCAGGCCAATATGCATGGCGCTGAAGTGCAAGGTAACGCAGTTATTTTTCAGCTGCTTGAGCAATTAAAACACCTTAACCTTAGTGGCGATATTACCCTTGTACCTTATGCCAATCCGATTGGTTGTAATCAAAAATCTGGCGAGTTTACCCTTGGCAGGTTCGATCCGATTACGGGCACTAATTGGAATCGCATGTATCACTACAATAAAAATTTAGTGGCACAGTTTGCACAAAATCATACTCAGTATGACGACGCTACATTAAAAAGTAACTTCAAACAGGCACTTATTGACGAAGTAGACAGCAAACTTAACGGCCCTGCTTATTTACTCAATACGGGTAAACGCATTGCGCTTAACTTACAAAAGCTCGCTCATCAGGCTGATATAGTACTCGATTTACACACAGGCCCTATTTCAAGCAAGCATCTGTACTGCCCAACCTATGCAACCGACAGCGCACGTTACTTTAATATTGAACATGTATTGCTTATTCCTAGTGATTTTGACGGCGCTATGGATGAAGCTAACTTTTGCCCATGGTGGCATTTAAGTGATGCGCTTAGCGGACAAGGTCGCGAATTATCAATACCTGTAGAAGCATTTACTGTAGAGCTAGGCAGCCAAGAAAAAATAGACTTAAAAGAAGCATTAAACGATGCAAACAGCATTTTAAGTTACTTAAATCACAAAGGCGTATTACAAAACGCACCGCATACGCCAGCTAATATCACTCGTTATGCATGTAACTTAGATGACTACTTTGCCTATTATGCCCCTATTGGCGGCATGGTTGAATACTTAGCCCCACTTGGCGGGCACATTAAAGCTGGTGAGCCTATTGCCAATATTTTACGCATGGAGCGCTACTTAAGTGAGCAACCACTGCAAACACTTACTCTTGATTGCGATGCAATTGCTATTTTGCACTTTGCCTCAGCGAGTGTTAATCAAGGTACCGAGCTTTATAAGTTTTTTACTAACATATTTGAGCTTTAGCTCACCCTTCTCATTGCGTGAGAGTAATACCAATTGCATTAAATTAGTGATCTATTATAGCGATAAGGAAATAGCTTAATAACAAGGCTAATATTATGGTACATAGTTGTTCTATATAAATAATTTTTAACGTAGTTAGTGAGTTATTTAATACGCTAGAATGATCATGTTTTTAATAAAATTGGTATAAATTAACTAAAATAGTTAATTTGCATTAGAAAAGCGGCTTAGGCCGCTTTTCTTTTGATCTATACTTACTTTGTATACGTATAGACCTTGTTATAAATGCAAATTCAGTAAAAGTTCACCGTTACATATGTAAAAAGACGTTATAATTAAATTAACGCATACAACAACCCAAACTCACAAGGAATTACAATGAGCTGGCGCCACTGGATAACTCTTTCTGCTTTAATTAGTACCGCTACCTTCGCACAAGAAGAAGTTGCTACAAACGAGCAAGATAACGACATCGAGCTTGTAAAACAGTGTATTTTAAATGAGGTAATTGGCGGGGATGGTAAACAGACATTAGATGATCTTCGTAAAAAGTGTTCAGCTCTTGAAGAAAATAAACAACTTACCGCGCTTGATAAACGCCAAGCTCGTGAAGAAGTAGGTAAAAAAAATAGAAATGTAATTACGCCACATAAGCGTAACTATATTTTACCGCTTTCGTACGTATCACACCCAAACGATCGCCCTTTTGATGGTTTTGATGCACTAACAGATGATAACGACGGCGAACCGCTCGACAACCTAGAAGCCAAATATCAGCTATCGATAAAAGTGCCTCTTTACGATGATTTTTCGGATAAAGACCAAGCCATATTTTTTGGCTTTACACTGCAATCATATTGGCAAATTTATAACTCAGAAATTTCGTCTCCATTTCGTGAAACAAACTACGAACCAGAGATATTTTGGATAAATTACCTCGACCCAGAAAACGTATTATGGGGCGACGAAATGGCAATCGCATTAGGTATTTCGCATCAATCAAATGGTCGAAGCCAACCAAATTCACGTTCGTGGAACCGTATTTATGCAGACTTTATTTGGGAAAATAGAGGCTTTGTTTTTAGCTTTAAACCTTGGTATCGCATAGCTGAGGACGAAAAAGAAGATATTTTAGAAGCCAATGGCGACGACAACCCAGACATATACAAATACATGGGTTACTTTGAATTTAGCGGCGCGTATCGTTTTCATGACCATGAATTTAGCTTTATGACACGTAACAATTTAAATTCAGATAATCGTGGTGCAATTCAACTCGACTGGTCGTTTCCTTTATGGGGTCGCGTTCGTGGTTATGCACAATACTTTAACGGTTATGGCGAAAGCTTAATTGATTACAATGCGGATGTAGAACGTATTGGTGTCGGTATATTATTAACCGATCTGCTGTGATACTTCCCTAAGTTTTACGCACAAAAAAGCCAAGCATTGCTTGGCTTTTTTGTGTTTAGAGCAGCTAAACAGTTATTTTTTTACTACAAACTGCCCTTCAAATTCTGCAACCACGTTATCACCATCGTAAATAGTTACTGGCACGACGTAACTTGCTTTACCGTCGGTTTCTAAATCGCTTAACTTGCCCTTACAGGTTTGTATATCAACACAACCACGTGGGTCGGTAGTAAGCGGTTTTAAGTACTTAATGTTAGCATCGGCTAATACAATATTACCTTCAAGCCCAGCTTCTTTAAGTGCTAAGTACGTAGCGCCCCAACCTGTTAGCGTGGCCAAGCTATAAATAGAACCTGCAAACATAGTGTTATGTAGGTTTAAGTTAGCGTCTAGGTCGGCGCTGGTTGTAAATTGCCAATCGGTATAGCTTTCTACCTTAATCCCCATCGCGTCACTAATTGGAATAGACTCACGCCACGTATTTTGTAGTACTTGCGTCCAATTAGGGTGACGAAACCAACCTGGCTCAGACGGTTTTTGCTTTACCATTTTAAAGTGTTGTACATCGCCATACGCTAAGTGCGCTTTTTCTTTTAATTCGTAACCGTGGCGTTTGTAAAACTCAAGCGCTCGTTCGCGTGCAAACAATACAAGCTCACCTGCGTTTTGAACCCATGCTATTTTTTCAAGCTCATGAAGCAAACGACTACCAATATGCTGATTACGGTTACCCTCTGCAACTGCCATGTAGCGCACTTGTGCTTGCTCATGATTGTTAAAGTGCAAACGTGCTACACCTAGTACTTCGCCTTCTTTATTTTTTATAAAGCGGTGCTCAGAGTCTTGTTCCATATCGTCTTGTTCAGAGCCACGTGGCTCGCCCCAAGGCGCGCGTAATACCTGCCAACGCAATTGGTAATACGCTTGCCAATCTTCGCTACTTTGTGGGGTGCTTACCTGAAACATACATACTCCTGTTGTTATATAAGCCGTAAATAAAAGTCAAAAAAGGCTACGGCGCTATACTAATAGTATTGATTATCTACCAAACTAAAAAGCTTAAATAATTAAGTCCGTTGGTATTATTTATGGCAAATACCATACTCCATCTTAAAAAAACTGCAAATACGACTTTGGTGATGGCTGTAAAATAACGTAAAAAATAATGGCAAAGGCCATTGCGCTTTAACGTTGCTAGTTTATGCTGAGAATATGACTGAAAAAATCAATTATATAAATTCACTGACGGGTTTGCTGGGCGATCAATTTATTGAAAATAGCCACAGCGTTGGTCAGTTAATCTATTGGCATAAATACAGTGGCGATCACATTCAAGTACGTGAGCACGAGCAGTTACGCTGGTTACTTATTAACGACACTCTTCAGTCTGTTATTGATTTAAATAACCCGGATTTATTACTTTTTCCGCATTTATTATGCCTAGGTAAGCATTGGCAGGCTCTTAAGCCGCCACAAAAAGTGTTAGAACTCGGCCTCGGCGGCGGAGCAATTCGTAATTATTTACAACACAAATACCCTAAAGCACAAATAACATCGGTTGAAAAAAACGCCGATATTATTGATTGCTATACCCAATTTTTTTCGTCAAATAAAAATGAGCAACTGCTTTGCGCCGATGCGCAACAGATTTTAAAAAGTGCGAAAAATATTGATTGGATTATTTTAGATTTGTTTAGCCAGATAGATGCACCTCGATTTTTATTTGAAGAGGCATTTTATAAAAAAATTTACTCGGCTTTAAATAACAATGGTGTGCTATTTATTAACTTTTTATCGCAGCATGAGTCGCAATTAAAACAACTTCAACAGCTATTACTCGATGTATTTGGTTGTAACATTAGCCCGCAAAAAATTACGGGCTATGTAAATCATATTGTCGTGGTTACTAAAAAAGTTTAAACAGATAAGTTAAACGTCACGGGCCCATCGTTACACAAGCTTACTTGCATATCGGCACCAAACTCACCGGTGGCTATTGTAAGCCCCAACTCTTTAGCTTGAGCAACAAAGTACTCGTAAAGCTCATTAGCTTGGCTTGGCGTTGCCGCAGATGAAAAGCTAGGGCGCATACCCTTTTTAGTATTAGCCGCTAGCGTAAATTGCGAAACCACCAGTAACTCACCTTTAATATCTTTAAGGCTTAAGTTCATTTTGTCGTTTTCGTCAGTAAAAATACGATAATTACTTACCTTGTGTAAAAGCTTATCGGCCGTTTGCGTATCGTCGTGCTTTTCAACGCCCAGCAACAACAATATACCTTGGCTAATTTCACCTACTACTTGGTTGTTAATTTCTACTTTGGCATGCTTTACGCGTTGTATTAAACCTTGCATTTAAACTGTGTCCTTTACTGCTGGTTCATCATCTTCTAGTTCAAGTTCTGGTGTTTCTGGAATATCATTTGGGCTAATACACGCAGTAAATTCAGCGCCAAGCAAAACAACGACCCACGACAAATACACCCATACAAACAAAATAGGAATGGTTGCTACTGCGCCGTAAATAACTTCGTACGAAGGAAAATGGCTAATATAAAGTGCAAACCCTTTTTTAGTCAGCTCAAATAAAAGTGCCGCAAAAAAAGCGCCAGGTATTGCCGCTCTGAACGATACACGCGTATTAGGCACTAAGGTGTAGAGCATAATAAAGCCCACCATCGAAATCCCATACGGCAATAACTTTAACAAAAACCCGCTAAACCCAGGAATACCCTGATCAGCAAACGATACCAAAGATACAATATAAGAGGTAACACCAATACTCGCTCCGAGTAATACAGGCCCTAAGCTCAAAACCATCCAGTACACAGCAAATGAGATCATCATTGGGCGTTTTTTCTTAATTCGCCAAATTCGATTTAGTGTGGCATCTACATTACGTATTAACAGCAAGGCTATTGCAGCTAAAAAGCCAATACCTACCGCCGTCATTTGATTAGCGTTACCGGCAAAGGAGCTAATGTGCTCTCTAATAACATCGGTAGAGGTAGGGACAAAGTTGGTAAACAAAAAGCTCTCAATTTCCATGCGAGTAGATTCAAAGCCCGGAAAAGCTGAAAATATAGCAACACCCACCGCAATTAATGGCACTAAAGAAAGAAGGGTTACGTAAGCAAGGTAACCTGCATTAACCGTTATTTGATCGTCTATACAACGATTAAAATACTGCATCCACCAACCAGGCTGCTGGCGTATAAAGGACTTAACTTGCTGTTTGTAATGTGAGAGCTTATCATTCATACAATTGACTTGTGCTTATATAGTTTTGATTATAATAACAATCAGCGCCATAATTTACAGCACTAACGCTCGTAAACAGGAATTCAAATGAAAAAACAAACATTACTCAGTGTTTCAATGCTTGTAGTAACACTTACTTTAACTGGCTGCCAATCAGCTTATTATTCTGCGATGGAAAAAGTGGGTGTTCACAAACGCGATATTCTAATTGACCGCGTAGAAGAAACCAAAGACTCGCAGCAAGAGTCACAAGAAGAATTTAAATCGGCACTAGAGCGCTTAACGACTCTAATCGATTTTAATGGTGGCGAATTACAAGACACTTACAATCAATTAAACGACGATTACGAGTCGAGCTTAAAAGCCGCTAACGAAGTGTCAACTAACATCAATAAAGTAGAAGACGTGGCAGAAGCTCTGTTTGATGAGTGGAGCGATGAGCTAGAGCAATACAAAAGCGCGTCACTTAAGCGTGAAAGCAGCAAAAAGCTAACCGCGACTAAGCGTCAATTTGATCAGCTATTACGCTCAATGCGCAGCGCAGAGAGTAAAATGGAGCCAGTATTAACCTCGCTTCATGATAACGTTTTATACTTAAAGCATAACTTAAATGCACAAGCGGTATCGGCTATTAAAGGTGAATTCACTAACCTTAAGCGCGATATTCAATTGTTGATGAACGACATGAACAAATCGATTGCCGATTCAAACAAATTTATTGAACAAATGAATAGCGCTGGCTAATCATTTGTTACTTTAACAAGCCTGCATAATTGCAGGCTTTTTTATGTTAAAGGGAATACTAAAAGGGATTTACAATGAAACGCTTTTTAATCGCAGCAATGCTCTTATGTATACTAACTGCCTGCGGTGCACCTAATAATATTAATCGTATTACCAGCTCTGACTCAGTTGTTATTAATGATAAGAACGGTCGTTATAAAAATTTATACACAGGTGAAAAAACATATCCCACTACCTGTACTGAAAACTGCTACCCAGCTCACCCAGACTTACTATGCAAAACCGGCAGCGAAAACTGCCAGTACCAAGGCCTGCAAACTAAACCACAACTTAGCACTGGCTATACCGTACGCTGGCTTGGTCACGCTAGTTTTGTTATTAACACTCCAAATGCTCAAAGTGTGCTGTTTGATCCGGTAAAAAATCAGTTTGATTCTCCAGTCGCACTTGGCTTTAAACTCGGCGGTGGTATTTATCGTAAAGCAGGCGCTTGGCCTAGTGAGCAAGAACTGGAAAATATTGATGCGGTAATGTATTCGCATATTCATTACGATCATTTTAATAAAGCCGACATACAAAGCATTGGCAATAAACCTCGCTATTTAACACCACTCGGGATGGCCGACAACTTCCCTACCGGCGGTTTTAACATTAGCGAAATGCCGTGGTACTCAACAACCAACATTGACGACTTAGTTATTAGCGCCGTGCCAGCTCATCATTTTAGCGCTCGCGTATTAGTGCCCTTTATTTACGAAGATAACAATAAAGACTTATGGAATGGCTGGCTGCTTGAACAAAACGGTAGCACCTTATTTTTTGCAGGCGATACAGGCTACTCAAAACACTTTAAAGACATACAGCAAAAATATGGCGATATAGATGTATGCTTAATCCCAATCGCTTCTTACTACAGTAAAGAAAGTGGTAAATTTTATCGTTACGTTCACACCACACCAGAAGACGCGCTCAACGCAGCACAAGAGCTTAATTGTAAAGTAATGATACCGTGGGGATACGGTAACTCAAGTTGGAAAATGGGCGACCACAGCGGTCATTCAGCCTTACTTCGCTTATTGCATATGTACAATAAAATGGATTCAAAAGTGCCGCTGTATATTTTAAACGAAGGCGAAAGTATTTCACTGTAACTATTTACTTAGCTGTTTTAAGATTGTTATTACATTAAGACAAATCGACAATAAAATTGAGAGATTAATGAAGAAATTAGCACTCGCCTTAAGCTTTTTGTTAAGCACACCAGCAATGGCTATTGATGTTGAACATACATCAACTCCAATTACTATTGATGGCGTATCAGAAAGCGCATGGGATAAAGCCGCTTGGCACGACATGCCTTATCTAATGGATGGCACACTGCCATCAAACGATGCCGACTTTAAAGGGCGTTATCGTTTATTGTGGGATCAAAACTATTTATACCTACAAGCCAATATTGTGGATGATGTTTTAATAGATACACACGCAGATCCAACCTATAAATATTGGGATGACGATGCGCTTGAAGTATTTATTGATAGCGATGCATCGGGCGGTAATCATCAATTTAATCACACCGCATTGGCGTACCATATTGGCCTTGATAACCAAGCTGCCGATTACGGACCTGATAAAAAAGCTCATTTGTACACCGACCACCTAGTTAGTAACTGGAAGCGCAATACCACCGCGCCTTTTAACATTACCTGGGAAGTAGCAATAAAACTCTACCCTAATGATTATAAAGAAGGTGCTAAAAACACCCCACTTACACTTAGCGAAAAGCAAGTAATCGGCTTTATGCTAGCGTATTGCGATAACGATGGCAGTGACGTGCGCGAGCACTTTATGGGCTCACACGAAGTACAACCAGTAAATGGCGACAGAAACCGTGGTTTTATAGATGCCGACGTATTTGGCAAAATAACCCTACTCCCTAAAAAGTAAGTAGCTACCAATAAAATAATTGAACACGTATGTTGGGTTGAGCGAAGCTAAACCCAACGAAAAAATACCCCACAAAAAAACACTGATACTTCGCATTATCAGCTGTTTCCGCTCTCTCTTTCTCTTCTCATTCCCTTCTCCTTGTGCAAAAGATCTTTAAGTAAATTATTCACAAAGAGGTTAAGAGGCGCTGCGCTTTTAGAGGTAGATATATTATGGAAATTTCATCTCAAAACAGTAGTCATATAATTTTGAACTAAATACTTTCAACTAACAACTATAGCTAACAGCTCTTATTTTCATCCACAAAAAAGCCGCTGTATTTTGCAATACAGCGGCTTTTAAAGTCATTATTCTAAATTAATAGATTATGACTTAGGTGCACGACCCGCACGTTTACGTTCGTTTTCTGTAAGGTGTTTCTTACGGATACGAATGTTTAGTGGAGTAACTTCAACTAGCTCGTCATCATCGATGAACTCAAGCGCTTGCTCAAGTGAGTAGTTAAGGTGTGGAGAAAGCGTTTGCGCTTCATCAGTACCAGATGCACGTACGTTAGTTAACTGCTTGCCTTTAAGGGCGTTAACTGTAAGGTCGTTATCACGGTTATGAATACCGATAACCATACCTTCGTATACTTCAACACCGTGACCGATGAATAAACGGCCGCGCTCTTGTAAGTTGAATAATGCGTTAGTAAGTGCTTTACCAGTTGCGTTGGCAATCATTACGCCGTTCTTACGAACACCGATAGCACCACCTTTATGAGGACCATAATGATCGAACGTATGGTACATAAGACCAGAACCCGAAGTAAGCGTCATGAAATCAGTTTGGAAACCAATTAAACCACGGCTTGGGATCATGAAGTCTAAACGCATACGGCCTTTGCCATCTGGAGTCATGTTAGTAAGTTCACCTTTACGTAGGCCAACTTGTTCCATAACAGAACCTTGATGCTCTTCTTGACAGTCAATAGTCACTGTTTCAAACGGTTCTTCTAGAACGCCATCTACTGTACGTAAGATAACTTCTGGACGAGAAACTGAAAGCTCGTAACCTTCACGACGCATGTTTTCGATTAAGATACCTAGGTGTAATTCACCACGACCAGAAACACGGAAGCTATCTGGGCTAGCAGTATCTTCAACGCGAAGTGCTACGTTGTGTACTAATTCTTTGTCTAAACGCTCACGGATATTACGTGACGTTACAAACTTACCTTCTTTACCACAGAAAGGTGAGTTATTTACAGAGAATGTCATTGTTACAGTTGGCTCATCAACACTTAGTGGTGGTAATGCTTCAACGTTTCCTGGGAAACAAACTGTGTCAGAAATCTTAAGCTCACCAATACCTGTTACAGTTACGATGTTACCAGCGTAAGCTCTATCAGTTTCGATACGCTCAAGACCTAGGTAGCTTTGTACTGCACCAATTTTACCATTACGTGTAGTGCCATCAGCACTGATAATAGTAACTTGTTGGTTAGGAGCAACAGAACCACGTTTAATACGACCAATACCAACTACACCAACATAAGAGTTGTAATCTAGTTGAGAAATTTGCATTTGGAAGTCACCTTCAGGATCTGCATCCGGTGGTGATACTTCTTCAACGATCATCTTGAACATAGGTTCCATGTTGTCTGATGGTTCGTCTAAATCTAGTGTTGCCCAACCGTTGATTGCTGAAGCGTAGATTACTTTAAAGTCTAACTGTTCGTCAGTCGCGCCAAGGTTGTCGAATAAATCAAAGATTTGATCCATAACCCAATCTGGACGAGCGCCTGGCTTATCAATTTTATTGATAACGACGATTGGCTTTAAGCCTTGCGCGAATGCTTTTTGCGTAACGAAACGCGTTTGCGGCATTGGACCTTCTTGAGCATCAACAAGTAATAATACTGAGTCAGCCATCGAAAGTACGCGTTCAACTTCACCACCGAAATCGGCGTGTCCCGGGGTATCTACGATATTGATATGGTAGTCATTCCAAGAAATGGCTGTGTTTTTAGCCAAAATGGTAATACCACGTTCTTTCTCAATGTCGTTTGAGTCCATCACGCGCTCTTCGTTACCGCCGCGTGTTTCTAATGTACCTGATTGCTCAAGTAGTTTGTCAACCAGTGTTGTTTTACCATGGTCAACGTGCGCGATAATCGCTATATTTCTTAACTGTTCGATGCTCATATATTTACTCAGAGAAATTAAATTCTCATTGATCCTGCAAGATCTACGCACTCATCCACGCTTTCGCGAGATGTCCCAGCATAGGATTTAAAAGGGCGCATATTATCCCTCATTAATGACATGGATGAAAGTTTATCCAATATAAATTTCAAAACTTTCTCAATACTTTTACTAAGTATCTGTTTTATATATGACAATTATATGAATTAAATTTCAAATTTTTTTTGAAAAACAGCCTTTTTGGCTATTTTGCTGATCTTTTTGGTACTCTTTTGCATTTAGGTTATGCTATTTCCGAGCGATTAAATTAGCAGCAAATTGTGCCCTGTAAATTTTGCACCAAAAAGGAAAATTTACGCACCAATATAGTGCGTTTGTACATTCCATTTTGATGCAACGATATTTTTTTAATTTATAAACAGCTAGTTATAAAAATGGCACAAAATCAGCTTAGTAAATCCCAAAGCAATTATGCAGCAATAACAAAACCCAATAGTTGGAGGACACATGTCACAATCGGTTTTAGATTTTATTAAAGAAAATGACGTTAAGTTCATTGATTTACGCTTTACTGACACTAAGGGTAAAGAACAACATGTATCTATTCCTCATCACCAAGTTGATGAAGACTTTTTTGAAGACGGTAAAATGTTTGACGGTTCTTCAATTGCAGGCTGGAAAGGCATAAACGAATCAGACATGGTATTAATGCCAGTTGCTGAATCAATCAAACTAGACCCTTTCACTGAAGAATCAACATTAATCGTACGTTGTGACGTAGTAGAGCCTTCAACGCTTCAAGGTTATGAGCGCGACCCGCGTTCTGTTGCTAAGCGTGCTGAAGATTACATGCGCTCTACAGGTATTGCAGATACAGTTTTATTTGGCCCTGAGCCAGAGTTTTTCGTATTTGACGACGTTAAATACAAATCAGATATGTCTGGTTCTATGTACAAAATTGATTCTAAGCAAGCTGCTTGGAACTCAGATAAAGAATATGCAGATGGCAACACAGGTCACCGTCCAGGTATTAAAGGCGGTTACTTCCCAGTTGCTCCTGTTGATGACTTCCAAGATTGGCGTTCAGCTACGTGTCTAGTTCTAGAAGAAATGGGCCAAGTAGTAGAAGCACATCACCACGAAGTTGCAACAGCAGGTCAAAACGAGATTGCTACTCGCTTTAATACAATGGTATTAAAAGCGGATGAAATCCAAGAAATGAAATATGTTATCCATAACATGGCTCACTTATACGGTAAAACAGCAACGTTTATGCCTAAGCCTGTTGTTGGTGATAACGGTTCTGGTATGCATTGTCACCAGTCACTTGCTAAAGATGGTGTAAACCTTTTTGCTGGTGATAAGTACGGCGGCCTTTCTGAAGATGCGCTTTACTACATTGGCGGTATCATCAAGCATGCTAAAGCAATTAACGCTTTTGCAAATGCCTCTACTAACTCGTACAAACGTTTAGTACCAGGTTTTGAAGCACCAGTTATGCTTGCATACTCTGCACGTAACCGTTCTGCATCAATCCGTATCCCAGTGGTTCCATCTGAAAAAGGTCGTCGTATTGAAGTACGCTTCCCAGATCCAACAGCTAACCCATACCTTGCTTTCTCAGCAATGCTTATGGCTGGCCTTGATGGTATCAAAAACAAGATCCACCCTGGCGATGCTATGGATAAAGATTTATACGACTTACCAGCTGAAGAAGCAGCAGAAATCCCAACTGTTGCAGCATCACTTGACGAAGCACTATCTGCACTTAGCGCAGACCGTGAATTCTTAACTCAAGGTGGTGTATTCACTGATGACTTAATCGATGCTTACATCGAACTTAAATCTAAAGAAGTTGAAAAGCTTAACATGACAACTCACCCAGTTGAGTTTGAAATGTACTACAGCTGTTAATTTAGCTGTATAAAATATGTGTGTTCTCAAGCCCGCTTTGCGGGCTTTTTTAATGGTAAAATTAATCAATCTCCACTAAAGTTAAGTTACCGACAAAAATGCAGGGCTGCAGAGTGAACAACAAGATTTTATTACTATTAATTGCTTTAGGATTAAGCAATTATGGTTACGCTGGTGAAACAAAGATATACGCTTGGAAAGATAAAAATGGCGTATTAGTGTTCTCTGACACCCCTCATAAAGGTGCTAAAGAGGTAAAGCTTACCAGCCAAGATCTTAATATGCCTGCAACAAATACTGACATTTTTGACGAGCAACCCCAGCCTCAACAAGCGGGCTTTAGTATTGCCATTTCCTCACCTGATCATAACCAGACTATTCGTGAAAATACCGGCACTGTTTATGTTACTAGCCGAATAAAACCGCGCTTTGAAACTGGTTTTACTATACAACTTTTTATTGATGGCAAAGCACATGGCCCAGCCAGTGACAGTTCAACCTTTGCAATAAGAGATGTAGAACGTGGTGAGCACACACTACAATTAAAGCTTTTTAATAGTAAAAACCAAGTTATTGCTATAAGTGAGCCCTGCATATTTTTTATGCACCGAAAAGGGCTAAACCTAAGTAACTAAATTGGGGCATTACTAAACGTGCAGCAGTGTATTTTACTATATAACTTGCTTGTAAATATCAACGCACTAAAATGGTGCAGCTATGATTAATAATAAAAACTTTAGCCCTGAGCTACTCGATGCTATTTGGCAAAATCAAACAACCGCTATCATGTTGCTTGATAAAAACTTTACCGTTGTCTATGCCAATACCAGTACTAGCGAACTGCTTGGCCTTGGTAACAAGCGCCTATTAGATCAGCCTTTCGACAGTCTTTTTAATTACCATTCAATCGATTTGCAGCGTATAGAACAATACTCATTAGTTGAAGGTGTAGATTGCCAGCAGCACAGAGCTGACGTGGTTTTTAGCGATTCTCGCCATGCAAAAGTAGCCGTAAGTACACGACAAATTAAGTTTGATGGCTCACTTTATATTTTATTTGAGTGGCGCCAAACTGATGACGAAATTAAGCACGACCAAGCGTCTAATCAAATGCATCAATACCAAGCAGCCCGAAATCTAATTAGAGGCTTAGCTCACGAAATTAAAAATCCTTTAGGTGGAATTCGCGGAGCGGCGCAGTTATTGCAGTATGAGGTTGATCAACAAGAAAGAGACCAATGTGCTGAACTTATCATTGAGCAAGCTGACCGATTACGCGAATTAGTAGATAGGCTTTTAGGGCCAAATCAGCTTCCGCAAAAATCGTATGGCAATATACATCAATCACTTGAATCAGTTGCACGACTAAGTACGTTAGATAATTGTTCTAACATTAGCTTGGTTAAAGATTACGACCCAAGCATTCCTGATGTATACATTGATCAAGGCAAAATTCAGCAAGTAGTATTAAACATTGTTCGAAATGCTCAGCAGGCGCTTGTAGATGGCGGTGAAATAACAATAAAAACCCGCATTAATCATCAACATCGTCGCCCAGGTAAAGCACCTAAAAAAGCCTTGTTGATCCAAATATCTGATAACGGACCAGGTATTGATCCCAGTGTACGTGAAACACTGTTCTACCCTATGATCACCAATAAAGAAGATGGCTCAGGGTTAGGACTCTCAATAGCGCAAACGCTGATAGATCAACATGATGGCTATATAGAATGTGATAGCTGGCCTGGACATACTGAATTTAATATCTATCTGCCCTTTGCAGATTAATGTTTGGAGTTTGCATGAAAACAGTTTGGCTTGTAGATGATGATGCTTCTATTCGATTTGTACTTGAAAAAGCACTAACCCGTGCAGGGTTTAACGCAGAAAGCTTTGCTAATGCGCAAGATGTATTAAGCGCATTAAAGTTTAGTCAACCTACTGTTTTAGTTTCGGACGTACGAATGCCTGGTATGGATGGCATGGCGTTGCTTGAGCTTATAGCAGAGCAAAACCCTGGGCTGCCGGTTATTATAATGACAGCCCACTCTGATTTGGACTCTGCAGTTAATGCATTCCAAAAAGGTGCTTTTGAATACCTAGCTAAGCCGTTTGATTTAAACGAAGCAGTGGCGCTAGTCGAGAGCGCATGCAGAGCAAACTCCACTAAAAAAACTAAGCGAAAGCAAGCTCCACCAAAAAGTGCCCACATTATTGGTGAAGCACCCGCTATGCAAGAAGTGTTTAGAGCGATAGGTAAACTATCGGCCTCAAGCATGAGCGTATTAATAAATGGTGAATCTGGCACAGGTAAAGAACTTGTCGCCAGCGCCCTGCACAATCATAGTCCACGTAAAGAAAATCAATTTATTGCACTTAACATGGCGGCCATTCCAAAAGAGCTTGTTGAGTCAGAGTTATTTGGCCACGAAAAAGGCGCGTTTACGGGCGCCGATAGCGTACGTAAAGGCCGCTTTGAGCAAGCCAATGGCGGTACACTATTTTTAGATGAAATTGGTGATATGCCACTTGATGTGCAAACACGTTTATTACGCGTTCTTGCCGATGGTGAGTTTTATCGCGTTGGTGGCCATCAAAGTATAAAAGTGGACGTACGCATTATTGCAGCTACGCACCAAAACCTTGAAGATTTAGTTAAACAAGGCAAGTTTAGGGATGATTTATTTCATCGTCTTAATGTTGTGCGCCTACGTTTACCTGCACTTCGAGAGCGTACTGAAGATATAGAAAGCTTATCGCAACACTTTTTACATAAAAGCGCTAAAGAGCTACAAGTAGAAAGCAAAGTGCTGAGCCCTAAAGCTACTGAGCAACTACGTTTATTTAACTGGCCAGGTAATGTACGCCAATTAGAAAACACGTGTCGCTGGCTAACAGTTATGGCACCGGGTGAGCTTGTAAGCGAGCAAGACTTACCGCCGGAGATTCTGGATGCTTCACCAACCCAAGAAGAAGGTGATTGGTTAGATGCGTTTCAACAATGGCTTAATCAAGAGCTAAAAAAAGGCAAAGAAAATATTTGGCCTGACATTCAAGCTCAACTAGAAACTCGCTTAATAAAAACAGCCCTCGCTAATTGCTCTGGTCATAAGCAAGATGCTGCTATAAAAATTGGTTGGGGACGCAACACGTTGACCCGAAAATTAAAAGAGCGCAATATTAGCTGATTAAACGCTTTTAACACATTTGGTTATTGATGAAGCTAATCGAACATATTCCATTATTCAAACAAATGGAAATTATAAACAGGCTGCACTTTTTTAAAGAATTTACGCTCAGCGAGCGCCAAGTCTTATTGGAGTCGTTCGGCCTGTTATATTTAGTAAGTCAGCATCAATTTTTATTTAAGCAATACGATAACGACAAGCGCTTGTACATTGTACTTAGCGGCGCATTATTAGTATTTAAGCATAACCATTTGCTAGAACTTGGCACTATAGAGCCCGGTGAATTTATAGGTGAAGGTGCCTTTATAAATAACCGAGAGCGCAGTACCAGTGCTCGCGCTAAAACCGACACCATAGTACTTGCCATTACCCCTGAAGCACTCACCCGCTTACCTAATGTTATCCGCGAAAAAATTAAAGACCGAATTATTGAAGGTATGAGCCTGCGTATTGCAAAACTTAGCGAGCATATAGAAATCCACGGTTAGAGACTGTTTATATCCCCAAGTTGATTCTAGCTGCTACCTTTGAGTTGCACTCAACGTTTATGTATAAATATACGCAGTCGGTTACTGACACGTACTTAATAAAATGGCTAAGCACACTAAAACTATATTTTTGATAAATAGCAAATCAGCTAATTTGGCTATCTAACCAAGCATCAACACTTTTGCGAGTATATAAAACTTCTTTAAACAAACGATGACGTTCAAATTCAAGTTTTGTTTTTCTCGTGGCATCACCACTAACTAAACGGCTATGGGTATCATTGAATTTTGAAATTACAGAAAAACCGCGCTCATCTTGATCAGCTTGCTTTTTTACAGAATTAGCAAGGTGCTCTCTAACATCGTCAGCAGTTAACATACCTGAATTATCTAATCCCATTAGCTCTTTTTTCATTGCTAATCTTACGCCCATTTCCTACTCCATTTAATGAAAAATATTTATTCCGCCAAAGTTTTAGCAATTAGCAGGCCATACGTAAAATTAACTGCTGCAAAGATTACTCTTCAATTGCTTCAGTTTTTTTAAAGACAGATAAAATACATAAAAACTTTCGTCGTTATTTCCCTATTACAATTAGCTAAAGTTACTTGCTTTGGTGCAAAAGTAGCTGCAAGCCTTTATACTACAGCTTGTGCGTTACCCCACCGAGAGCAAATATGAACGAAGAATACATAGAAATAGAATTAGAAGAAGAGCCGATTGAGCTCTGTAAATTATTAAAAGTACTAAACTTAGTTGAAGGTGGCGGCCAAGCTAAAAACCTAATTACTGAAGGCTATGTGGGTGTTAACCATGAAATTTGTACAATTAAACGGAAAAAATTATACAGTGGTGATGTACTAGAGTTTGATGGTGAATTTTTTAAACTCTCACTAAGTGAAGATGCAATCCCTGCAGAAAAACCTGCGGTACAAACTCAAGCAGAGTCAAAGCAAGCTGCACCACAACCAACAAATCAACCAGCTAAAAGTAAGCGTAAGCGAACTAAAAAACCAAAAGTAGATGATAAAACAGGTCGTCGTCCTATTTCATTTGGTTAAGCATTTAAAAGCACTCTTTTTATATAAAAAGGCCAACTTGTATAGTTGGCCTTTTTACTCTTTAATAACCTCGTTAATAATAATAAAAACAAGGTTATAAAATGTCTGTAAACACACCTAAAAATTGGTTTAAACCCGTTGTATGGGCGGCACTCGTATGGAACTTACTTGGCGTTATTGCATTTGCTATGCACATGATGATGACACCCGAAATGATAGGTAAACTTCCGTTAGATCAACAAGCTGCCTACTCTGACATCCCTCTTTGGTCAACCATTGCATTTGCTGTAGCTGTATTTGGAAGCACTTTGGGTTGTCTGTTTTTACTTGCTAAAAACGCGCTGGCAACACCTATTTTTGCGCTATCGCTCGGCGCTATTTTAATTCAGCAATATTATAATTTTGTGGTCATAAATAGTATTGAGCTACTTGGCGCAAGTGCGGTATTTATGCCTATTTTTGTAATCATTATTGCCATCGCTTTACTTTGCTTGAGTATTAAAGGTAAGCAACAAGGTTGGTTACAGTAATTAATAAGGGTCGAAATAACTTTTGACCCTATCTCTTCTTTTAAATCATCTCTTGAAATTAAATTTTTCAGCATCATCTCTACTATAATAACTGTATAAAATTCGTTCTCTAAACGCGATTTTTTACACTGGTATGTACTTTGCAACTCGAACACTACAGAGGTCACTCTTCAAAACATTTTTATAATTCATAAAGGGGCAAATAATGAATAATAGTTTCGATACCCAACATCAGCTCACAATAAATGGTGAGCAATATCATATTCATTCTCTAAAAGGACTTGGCGACAAAGCGAAACGACTGCCCTTTTCCTTAAAAGTACTACTTGAAAATCTTCTTCGTAACGAAGATGGCGTAAATATAAAAGAACAAGACATTCAAGCCCTCCTTAATTGGGATCCTCAAGCAAAGCCTGCATCTGAAGTTGCCTTTACTCCCGCCCGTGTTGTTATGCAAGATTTTACCGGCGTACCCGCTATTGTAGATTTAGCCGCGATGCGTGATGCAATGGAAAAGCTAGGTGGGGATCCTGCAAAAATAAACCCGTTATCGCCTGCTGAACTTGTGATTGACCATTCGGTACAAGTAGATGGCTACGGAAATGATGGTGCATTTGATTTAAATGCAAAACTTGAGTACGACCGAAATAAAGAACGTTATGAATTTTTACGTTGGGGACAAACCGCTTTTGATAATTTAAAAGTAGTGCCACCAGCAACCGGCATTGTTCACCAAGTAAACCTAGAATACTTAGCGCGCGTTGTTTTTAATGAAGAGCGCGACGGCAAAAAATTTGCTTACCCAGATACGCTTGTAGGGACTGACTCTCACACCACCATGATTAATGGCTTAGGTGTGCTTGGTTGGGGTGTAGGCGGCATTGAAGCTGAAGCAGCCATGCTTGGTCAGCCAATTAGCTTACTCATTCCACAAGTAGTAGGTATGAAGCTAAGCGGACGTTTACCTGAAGGTACTACCGCAACCGATTTAGTGTTAACAGTAACCGAAATACTGCGTAATCATGGCGTAGTGGGTAAATTTGTAGAATTTTATGGTGACGGCCTTGCCGACCTACCACTTGCCGATAGAGCAACCATAGCCAATATGGCACCAGAATACGGCGCTACGTGTGGTATTTTCCCAATTGATGATGAGACCATTAACTACCTTCGCTTAACAAACCGCGACGAAAAACACTTAAAAGTAATTGAAGATTACGCTAAGCATCAAGGCTTATGGCGTAACGATGGCGACGAAGCTAATTATACCGATACACTTGAGCTTAAATTAGATGACGTTGTACCAAGCCTTGCAGGCCCTAAACGCCCACAAGATAGAATTGCCTTAAACGAAGCTGGCAAAGTTATTGGCGATCATTTAAAAGGCTTCCAAGACGAACGTATGGCTCGTCGTGATAAAAGCGATGAAGAACAAGCTCGTATTGAGAGTGAAGGGCCGACAACAAATCCAGATGAGCCAGTTAACGAAGCGCAGTTTATGGGTGCCGCTAAGGTTAAATTTAAAGGCCAAGAGTTTGAGCTAAACGATGGCGCTTGTGTTATTGCCGCAATTACCAGCTGTACCAACACCTCTAATCCAAGTGTTATTTTAGCTGCTGGTTTGGTTGCTAAAAAAGCGAAACAGTTAGGCATTAATGTAAAACCTTGGGTTAAAACATCACTTGCTCCAGGCTCAAAAGTAGTTACCGACTACCTAGAAAAAGCAGGCCTGATGGATGACCTAGAAAGCCTAGGCTTTAACTTAGTTGGCTACGGCTGTACTACGTGTATTGGTAATTCAGGGCCACTTGCAAGTGAAATATCAGACGCGATTCAAAAACATAAATTAGTAGTGAGCTCTATTTTATCGGGTAACCGTAACTTTGAAGGGCGTATTCACCAAGATGTTAAAATGAACTTTTTAGCCTCTCCTCCGCTTGTTGTAGCTTATGCCATTGCAGGTAGAACCGATATTGACGTATACAACGAACCCCTTGCTCAAGATGCTAACGGTAACGATATTTACCTTAAAAACATTTGGCCAAGCGTTAAAGAAGTAAGTGACTTAGTTAAAGAAACCGTAACTAAAGAAATGTTTGAAAAAAGCTACGCTAACGTTTACGAAGGCGATAGCCGTTGGCAGCAAATTAAAATACCGGATGGCAAACTTTACGATTGGGATGATGCATCTACCTACATTAAAAAAGCACCCTTTTTTGATGGTATGAAAGTAGAACCACCGGGCATTCCTTCTATTGAAGGTGCACGTTGTTTAGCTAAACTTGGAGATTCAGTAACCACTGACCATATTTCTCCAGCGGGTGCTATTAAAGCAGAAGCGCCAGCAGGTTTATACTTGCAAGAGAAAGGTGTAGATAAAGCGCAATTTAACTCGTACGGCTCACGCCGTGGTAATCACGAAGTAATGATGCGTGGAACGTTCGCTAATGTGCGTCTTAAAAACTTACTAGCTCCTGGTACTGAAGGCGGAGTAACACGTACTCAGCCTGGCGATACGCTAGAGAGCATTTATGATGCAGCAATGGAGTATCAAAAAAATAATACTCCACTCATTATTTTAGCGGGCAAAGAATATGGCACGGGTTCATCTCGTGACTGGGCTGCTAAAGGCTCACTTCTATTAGGCGTTAAAGCCGTTGTAGCACAAAGCTACGAACGTATTCATCGCTCTAACTTAATTGGTATGGGTGTATTACCGCTGCAATTTAAAGAAGGTGAAAGCTACGAGTCACACGGGTTAACAGGGCAAGAACAATTTGATATTGATGGCCTGTACGATAAAACCGATGAAGTTACCGTTATTGCTACAAATGCCGAAGGTAAAAAAGTAACCTTGAGTGCAGACGTACGTATTGACACCCCTAAAGAGTGGGATTACTACAAACACGGCGGCATTTTACAATATGTACTGCGTAATATGCTCGACTAACAAAGACAGTAGTTAATACATCTAAAAGCCCAGCTTAGTAATAAGCTGGGCTTTTTTATATGTGCTGTTTGTTGTCTTAAATCAATGCTAAGCATTTAAAGCGTGCCTACACTAGGGCCTGTTGACCTTTCAGGATTAAAATTTGTTCAGCCTAGGGCTATTTAATCGCGGCGTGAGGTTTGTAACCTAGTGGGCTAAGTAAAAACCGAGCAAAGCTTCCGCGTCCTGCTCACGCCCCTTACCTACATCCATGTAGGCAACAAAGAGTAAATAGCCCCTAGGCAGAACCCTTCGGGCAGCGCATGTTTGGCATTTATTCCACGTTAACGCCTATTCATGGGGAATAACCACACTACATAGGCTCTGCCTTGCCTAAATACCAAACACACTGCTGCAAATTTAACCTCGAAAGATAAACAGGCCCTAGGGCTACTCTTAGTGAGGTAACTATGTCGCAAACAATGATAATTAGACTGCTTAAAACATCAATAGTGCTTGGGTTGTGCCTTATCGTGACTGGCCATACGTTAATTGTATCGAACTACTTTACTGTCGAGCATGGTATTAAAGGAATAATTATAGCGGCGGCATGCATTGCTGTAGGCGTGCTACTGTCGCTTCCCACTAAAATATATTTAACAGTATTATTGATGGAAGCCGAAAAACGTTATTTAAAAAACAATAAAAGCACTCACTCTAAATAATTAAAGTGCACTTAAATTATTAATTTCTTTATTACGTTTTTCTAGTTTGTCTTTTACATTTTCGGCGTCATTAAATAGCTTTTTAACCGAATCTGGGTTCAAAATACTGATCCCCTCTGGTGCAGCCGACATTGTGTTTGGAGTTGAAGAGGTATTTAAAATAGACGTGTCTTCTGCAGCAATAACAGTAATATCTTTAGGATCGAGTTTTACTTCAATACTTTTTGCATGTGGGTTAGGTGTATCAGAAAAGTGCCATTGGCCTGTTTCGTCTTGCCACTTATAAATTTTACCACTTGAGGTAGCATTTGCAGCAATTGGTTCATCAGAAATACTGCTCGCAATTTTATCGCCAGCTTGCTTAACACCCAGCACTGCTTGGTCCAAAGTATTGCTAGATAGCGCGACCATTTTTTCTTTAATTTGCCCAGATTCACTGCTAATTGATGATGCAGAAAGCCATGTTTGACCATCGGGCTTTTTTAAATAAAACAAAGAGATGACTGCAATAGCCATGATTGATATAGCTAAGTAGGTAAAGTATTTCATAGCGTTCCTGCTTTAATTAATCCTTTAATGTCTTGAGTCTAATAAAAAATACTTAATTAGGCAATTTTTTGTACCCGAATAAAAGAAAATAAAAACGCAGCCGAAGCTGCGTTTTTATTTGCGATTTAACTACACCGTAGTGACGTTAAATACCGTCACCATCCATGTGTAGTCCACACTCTCGATTTAAACCAAAAAAGCGAGTTTCTTCCTCTGTCATTCCTGGTTCTAACTTACGTGTTGTATGTACGTCACCCATCGACACATAACCTTGTTCCCATAATGGGTGGTAAGGTAAATCATGCTTAGTCAGGTACTGATACACGTCGCGGTTAGACCATTCAATAATCGGGTACACTTTAACGGTACCACGGCTTATTTCTACAAACTGTTTATCAGCACGTGTAGATGATTGATCGCGACGCAAACCACTAAACCACGTGCCCGCTTCTATCTCTTTAAGTGCGCGGGTCATCGGCTCAACTTTATTAAGCTGGTTATATTGCTTAATACCGTCCTCACCTTGCTCCCACAACTTGCCAAACTTAGCTTCTTGCCATGCTGGGCTTAGCTGCGCTCTATACACCTTTAAGTTAAGTGATAAACGCTCACTCATTTGCTCAATAAACTGATACGTTTCAGGAAATAAATAGCCTGTATCTGTTAATACAACGGGAATATCTGGACGTTGTGAGGTCATTAAATGCAGCATTACTGCCGCTTGAATACCAAAGCTAGATGATAAAAAAGCCGTATTAGGCAAGTTATCAAGCGCCCATGCAACACGCTGTTCTGCGCTCATATTCGCTAGCAAACCATTAGCATCAGTTAACATAGCCGCCTGGCTTTGTTTATCTAGCTGTAAAATGTTTTTAAATTCACTCATGGTAAATTCCAAACCTCACCAGCGCTTTGGCGCTGGTATTTAATTAAGCGTGAAAATCGGTTACTGATACTTTTACTTCAGCAACTATGCCTTTGCGTATAACAAAGTCACCAAAACACTCACCGTCATTGCGCTCTTTTGCCCATTGCCCAATGAGCTTATCGAATGCTTCTAGGTAAACGTCTTCGCCTACGTTCTCAAGGTACAATTTAGGAATACGTGTACCTTCTAAATTACCACCTAGGTAAACGTTGTACTTACCTGGCCCTTTACCCACTAAACCAGCTTCTGCAAGCATTGCGCGGCCACAACCGTTAGGGCAACCTACAACGCGCATAATAATGCTGTCATCTGGTATACCGTGCTTAGCAAGTAATGCTTCAGTTTTTTCTACTAGGCTTGGTAAGTAACGCTCTGCTTCGGCCATTGCAAGTGGGCACGTTGGCAGTGAAACACACGCCATAGAGTTTTTACGCTGCTGCGAATCTTTGTCGTCAATCAGGCCATGGCTACGTGCAATCTCTTCAATCACGGCTTTTTGATCTGCAGGTACGCCAGCAATAATTAGGTTTTGGTTTGCCGTCATACGCATGTCACCTTGGTGAACTTCTGCGATTTTACGACAACCTGTTTTAAGCGGCTTGCCTGGGTAGTCTAAAATACGACCACTTTGAATAAATAGCGTTAAGTGGTGCTTACCATCAATGCCTTCAACCCAACCAATACGATCGCCACGATGAGTAAACTCAAATGGGCGGCTTGGTGCAAATGTAACGCCTGAGCGTTTTTCTACTTCTGCTTTAAATACATCAACGCCAACACGGTCTAATGTGTATTTAGTTTTTGCATTTTTACGGTTTGAACGATTACCCCAATCGCGCTGCACAGATACAACATGCTCTGCAATTTTTAAGGTATCTTCTAGCGTAATAAAGCCAAAGTCATCGGCTTTGCGCGGATAAGTTGCTGTATCGCCATGCGTCATGGCAAGGCCACCGCCCACTAATACGTTAAAACCAACTAGCTTGCCGTTATCAGCAATTGCCACAAAGTTTAAATCGTTAGCGTGCACATCAACTTCGTTGTTAGGTGGAATAGTCACCGTTGTTTTAAACTTACGCGGTAAGTAGTTAGATCCTAAAATTGGCTCTTCTGTGGTTTCTGCTTTTTCGCCATTTAGCCAAATTTCAGCATACGCTTTCGTTTTTGGTAATAAATGTTCAGAAATTTTTGCAGCCCAGTCGTAAGCTTCTTGGTGTAACTCAGACTCAACAGGGTTAGTAGTACAAAGCACGTTACGGTTAACGTCACCAGCGGTTGCAATAGAGTCAATACCTACGCTATCAAGCATTTGGTGCATGCCTTTAATATTAGGCTTTAATACACCATGAAACTGAAACGTTTGACGCGTTGTTAAACGAATGCTGCCGTAGCTTGTTTTGTCATCTGCAAACTTGTCGATTGCTAACCACTGCTCTGGCTTAATAATACCGCCAGGCATACGTGCACGTAACATTACATTATGTAGCGGCTCTAGCTTTTGCTTAGCGCGCTCACCACGTATATCGCGGTCATCTTGTTGGTACATGCCATGAAAACGTATTAACTGAAAGTTATCGGCAGTAAAACCACCGGTAATTTCGTCTTTTAAATCTTGCTCTATGGTGCCACGTAAAAAGTTGCTTTCTCTTTTCAAACGTTCGTTATCAGAAAGTTTTACGTTTTTATCTTGTTCGCTCATTTTAAATCCTAAATTTGTTACAGTGACGGCTGCTAGCTGTTAATAAAATAAGAAACGTGATTAATACACGTCTTTCTGATAGCGGTTTGCGCTACGCAAATCTTTTAAATATTGCTCTGCGTCTTCATTGCTCTTGCCTGTGTTTTCTTTAACAATATCAAGCAAGGCGTTGTGTACATCTTTTGCCATGCGATTTGCATCGCCACAAATATAAAAGTGAGCGCCGGCTTCTAACCACTCAAACACGTCTTTACTGTTACTGCGTAATTTGTCTTGTACGTATACTTTTTCTGCTTGGTCACGGCTAAATGCAACATCTACTTTGTTAAGTAAACCCGATTTTAAATAACCCTGTATTTCTACTTGGTATAAAAAGTCTTGAGTGAAATGTGGGTTACCAAAGAACAACCAGTTTTTGCCTTGTGCTTGACGTGAATCACGCTCTTGTAAAAATGCACGGAACGGCGCAATACCCGTACCAGGACCAACCATAATCACCGGTGTATCATCGTTAGTTGGTAGGCGGAAATTGTCGTTGTGTTCGCTAAATATTTTAACTTTACAACCTTCTTCTGCACGACGAGTTAAGTAACCAGTACAGCCACCTAAATGCTCGCTATCAAATGCATCAAACTGCACTAGACCTAGTGTTAAGTGTACTTCGTCTTCAACCTCAGCTTGGCTAGATGCAATTGAGTACAAACGAGCTTGTAGTTTACGTAGGCAATCTACTAATGTTTGCGCATCAATTTTTGCTGGATTTTGGCGAATCACATCAAATATTTGGCGAGGTTCAATATACGCACGCATTGCAGCTTTATCTTCTACAAGCTTTAATAATTCAGGCGTACCTGTTGCTGTTGCGTATTTTTCTACAAAACCTGGGTACGACTGAGTCAGCTCTAGTTTTTCAATAAGTGCATCGCGAACGCTTAGCTCTTCATCACCTACTTTTACAATGCTTGTTGCATCTATTTGAGTAAGTGTAAGTACTTCATCAACTAATACATCGTCATTTAAAAAGTACACACCTAATGAATCACCTGGCGTGTAAGTAATGTCAGAACCTTCAAGCGAAATTTCAACGTGGCGTACATCTTTAGTCGAGTCGCGACCGGTAATTTTTTGAACAGTTAATAGCTCTGCTTCAAATGGATTTTGTTTTGTGTATTGGCTTGCTGCAGAGGTTGGTGCGCCAAATGGCATTGATACAACTTGACCACCAGCGGCTTCTTGCTGCGCTTTTAAATCAGGTTCAAATGCATCAACTGCACCGGCAATCCATGTTGCAGCTTCATCTTCGTAATCTACATCTAAATCAGCACGTTGATATATGGTTTGCGCGCCGAGTTTATTTAAACGCTCTTCAAAATCTTTTGCTGTTTGGCAGAAAAACTCATAGCTAGAATCACCTAAGCCAATAACCGCTATTTTTACATCGTCTAGTTTTGGCGCTTTTTTAGTGGCTAAAAATTCGTGGAGTGTTTCTGCGTCTTCTGGTGGCTCACCTTCGCCGTAAGTAGATACAACGATAGTTAAAAACTTTTCTTTTTTCAGGGCTGTTGGTTTGTAATCTGACATGCTAACAAGCTTAACTGCTAAGCCTCGCGACTCAGCCTGCTCTTTCATTTTGGTAGCTACACCTTTTGCGTTACCTGTTTGCGAACCATATAAAATAGTTAGCGCTGCTGCATCACCCGCAGCTGGTACGCCTGCCGTAGGAGCACCTAACGCAGCCGAATTAGCATTTGCAGCTAAGTAACCACTCACCCACGCTTGTTGAATTGGATTAAGTTCAGCCACTAAACCTTGCAGCTTTTGTACTTGATCTTGCGATAGCGGGCTTGCCGCAGCATTTAGTTGACCTAACAACATGAATCGATTCCCCATAACCCTGAAAATTAAACACAACACACTTTGTGTATTGTTAAAAATGAGTTTTACCTCATCCAGAGCGTATCTGTTGAGGTTTTCTAAGTTAGTAGGATAACGGGCTCAGCATAGATAAAAAAAGAATAGAATCTGCTTTGATATTCCATTTAGTTATTAATTTATAAAAATACCTTCAAAAACAGATTAAAGACTTATTATTGCTTTTTACTGCACTTTAAATTAACAATTTTGTAACCTAACTAATGTAGGGTATATTCTTCATTCAAAATAAAAATAGGAACAACTATGTTACACGGGAAATATAAAAATAATCTACTTAGTACCGCTTTGTTACTTGGCTCATTACCTGTAATGGCCAATGTAGCTAATGGCGGATTTGAACAATGGTCAGGTAATACACCTAGCTCTTGGAGCACTATTGATAGCGGAATCAGTTTAACGCGCTCAACTAGTACAGTTAAAAGCGGTAGTAGCTCTGCTGCTGTCAATGTAACAACAGGATCGCAAAGTAACACTGATTTACTACAACAGGTTGCTGTAGAAGCTGGTAAAACCTATAACTTTTCGGCTGATGTTTACCACACCGAAGGTAAAATTAAAGCGCGCTTATATGTAGATGGCTATCAAGGCTATTCAAATCAAGTACAAACTAACCAATGGCAAACAATCAGCCATAGCTATACAGCAAGCAGTGATAAAACAATTAGTGTTGGGCTTAGGTTTTACGATGTAAGTGGATTTGATGGCAGCGAAACCGTATACGTAGATAACTTTTTACCAAATGCAGATGGCAACGCATCAACAAGTTGCACCGACAATAGCCTTACCTTAACGCTTAACACCGATAATTACGGTAGCGAAACTAGCTGGGCCGTTAATAACAATCAAGGTAGCGCTGTTGCTAACGGCAGTGGTTACGCATCAAACACTCAGTATGATGAGCAAATATGCCTAACTGATGGTACTTACACACTTGTTATTAGCGACAGCTACGGCGATGGCATGTGTTGTTCAACAGGTAATGGCAACTATGCGCTTAAGCAAGGCTCTACCACACTTGCTAGCGGTGCAAGTTTTAATAATACAGACAGCACGGCATTTACTTTAGGTAGTGGCTCTGGTGATGGCGGCGGGACCAACCCAACACCCACTGGCTACTATGTTACTGCTCAAGGGTTATCGGGTTATGCACTAAAAACTGAGCTTTATAATATTATTAAAGATCATAATGCACAGGGTTACTCGGCTATTTGGAATTTTTACGACTCATCTGCACGTGATAAATACTTTGAAAACGATAACAGCATTTTAGATATGTATAGCGAGAAACCAAACGGCTCAGATAGCTACAATTATACTGCGGTGAGCGATCAATGTGGTAACTATAGTGGAGAAGGCGGCTGTTACAACCGTGAGCATTCATTTCCTAAAAGCTGGTTTGGCGGCACTATTGAGCCAATGAACTCAGATGTGCATCATATTTACGCAACCGACGGTTATGTAAACTCAAAGCGTAGTAATTTCCCATTTGGTGAAGTAGCAAGCGCTTCATTTACATCAACCAACGGAAGTAAATTAGGTTCTGCCGCAAGTTCATTAAATTACTCAGGTACTGTATTTGAGCCAATTGACGAATTTAAAGGTGACTTTGCACGTGCTTATTTTTACATGGCAACGCGCTACGAAAATGTAATAGGCACTTGGCAAACCAAAACGACCTCAAGTAATGCTGTACTTAATGGTTCAAGCAACCAAGTGTTTGAAAGCTGGGTTGTAGCCATGCTGCTTAACTGGCATAACAGCGATCCTGTAAGCCAAATGGAACTTGACCGTAACCAAGCAGCCTTTGAATTTCAAGGTAATCGTAACCCGTATATCGACCACCCTGAATTTGTAGAAATGATTTGGTAAAAGTTAGCAGTTAAAACAAAAGCCTTTGCAAATGCAAAGGCTTTATCTTTTAGTGTGTGATATTTTTTAAAAATATGATGATTTAAGCTAATTATAAGAAACAGTTGCGATAAGTGACTTTTCAGCTCGGTGTTTCATCAACGTTAAAAGTGAATGATGGAAATCTTGAAATATCATCTCTCCCCATATTCGTGAATAAATACCAAAATTTGTATTGTCTTGCACGGTCGTTTTTAACGTTAAAATTGTATTGCCGCTTTTTTCTTCACTTAGCTGATAACCACCGTAAAGTGGAGAAAAGTATTCACCGCCAAGTTTTACGTGTTTATCGAGTGCGTCATCGGGAATAGCATCTGGGTCTATGTCAAATCTATAAAGCATTTTTTTGTTTGGCTGCCAGTCGGTTATTACTTCTTTAAACACAACGCCTTTTTGCCAAGTACTTGTGCGAACAGCGCCTATACCGCTAGCATTCATACTTGCCTTTAATGGCTTTGGTACACCAATTAATTGAGTGAGTGAAAAAGGCACTTCCTGTGGTTTTATGTCACTCACATTAGCTAACTGCTGCCACACAACATTGATGGGCGCGTTAATAGCTATTGAATTTGTTACTTCGTATGTTTTTGATAAATGTAAAAAGTTAACTTCAATAGGTGAGAGCAATATAGGTAACAACGCGATTGATAATAAAGAACTATTCGCTTTTTTTATTTTACGTTTTCTAACAAAGCCCGCAAGTAACCCACCAATGCTGGCAAAAAACATAAAAGCAGGCAAAGCCATTGCCACGCAAATGCTCCCTTCAAGCAAAGTAATTACACTTACAAATAAAAAAACAAAAATAGGCTGCCAAGCAATCGTGATCATTTGCCTTTTAGTTAATGTTTTTGACTCATTGTACTCAAAATGAACACGAATATAACCAATAGCAACAGGCACTAAAAACATAAATGATATAGAGACTAAGCTACCTAAATTATAAGCATTGACTAGCTCTACAAACAGCCGCATAAATATGCCGTAAAGCGTACCAAGTAAAATACCAATTGATTTAGGGGAGTTGAGTTGCATCTCTATTCTTTATTGTTGTTATTAACAATCAGAAAGTAACAGAAGTATTATTTCACCACAAATAAAACGAAATTAACGGCTGCTACCAATAAGCTTTTCAAACAAAGCGACTTTTACAACCACTAAGACTAAAGGATAATAACCTGCCATTAACACTATTTCCCGCTATAAACAGTGATCAAATTCTTTAAAAATAAAAACAAACCATTGATTTATAATAATTTTAAATCGTTTTTTGTGGTTTTATAATTTTTAACGTAAAGCTGATTGTCAGATTAACTGTATTAAAAACAACCATGCACGACCTTTTGCCTATACATCCCAGCCTAAAAGCTGATTTACCCTGCATGTTCAATATTCATTTGCTTTAACAAAAGCCGTATTTATTTGATTAAGCAACAATGTTGCAGGAGAACGCATGCAAACCACACCACCCGGTGATGCACCATCAAACACGCACAAGAATGCTCAAAGCTACGAGCAACTTCACAAGCCGAGTTCAGAGTTTAATACTCGCGACGAGTACCTCGAACATGAATTACAAATTATGCAGCCTAAGCGCTGGCGTCCTAATTTACCGTTTAGAGATTACCGATTTGAATTTGAAGACACCATTCCAGCAATGGCGGGCACTATTGGTAAAGTCGTTATGGTGGGGGCTATTGCGGCAACATTTGCAGCACCTCTTGGTTTAAGCGATGCGTTTGTTTTAGAAAACGTGCGCTACGAATTACTCATTGTTTCTATTTTTATCATCTTATTCTCAGGCTTTATTTTACCAACAGCTAACTTGGCTGGTACTCATGGCCCTCTTATACCGTTAATTCCTATTGTAGTTGCAGCTGGCGGCCACCCTATGGCGTTTGGCTTACTCATTGGTGCCTTTGGTTTTATTTTGGCCATAACCAAGGGAGGAAGTATGCTCGCGCGCCTAACCAGTAAAGGTGTATGTGGCGGGCTACTCATTTATTTAGGCTTTATTGGTACTATTTCGCAGGTTAAAAAGCTGTTTGCCTGGGCTGAGGCCATTGATATGGCGCATATTGCGTTTATTGTTATTTTAGCCACCATTTTATTGTATGCGCTATTAGAGCACTTTAAAAAGCGCTGGTTAGCTGTGCCGTTAAGCTGCCTTATTGGTGGCGTGGTTGCCTTTGCTTTAGGTGCACCGTTTGAGTTTCATACTGCTCCGGGTTTACCAAATATGAACCCTGCATACTGGTGGGGCGAAAACACGGGTTGGATGCTTGGCCTGCCAACGCTTGAAAGCTTTGTGGTTGTACTCCCATTTGCAGTGCTCGCCGTTGCTATGTGGTCACCAGATTTTTTAGGTCATCAAGTATTTCAAAAAATAAGCTATCCGCAACGTACTGAAAAAGTACAAATGAATATCGACGACACCATGCTGAGCGCATCGGTTAGACAAACATTTGGCTCACTTGCCGGTGGTGCTAACTTTACCTCATCGTGGGGAACTTACATTGTACCTGCTGCTATTGCTAAACGCCCTATTCCGGCTGGCGCTATTTTAACAGCCGTATTTTGTATTATTGCAGGTTTATGGGGTTACCCTATGGATTTAGCCATTTGGCAGCCTGTGCTTTGTGTTGCGCTTATTGTGGGTGTGTTTATTCCGCTACTTGAAGCTGGCATGGAAATGACGCGCGAAGGCAAAACAACGCAATCAGCCGCTATTGTGGTGTTTGCCTCAACCTTGGTTAATCCGGCTTTTGGTTGGTCGCTTACTATGTTACTTGATAACTTAGGGCTTATTGGCTGTAAAGAACGTAGCGCAGAGCTAACTAAAATGAGCCGCTGGGTGATTCCACTTATTATGTTTGTGTTACTTACTACTGTAATGGCAATTGTAGGCATGTTACCTGGTATACCTGCGTTAATGGCTGACTTTAGACATTAAGCCTTAGGTACTGAACCTAATATTTACCCACAAAAAAGCACGGCAATTGCCGTGCTTTTCAATACGTGAATTTACTATATACAAGTTAAACAATTACTGCCAAGGGCGCTCAGCTGCTAGTTGTTTTTCAAACGCATCAATCTGTGGGTTTAGTGTTTCGGTTACACCAATAAAATCTAAGCCACTTAATAAGCGCTCTTTTACGTCTTTACGAATATCAAAACTAATTGGCGCAAACTTACTACTTGTTAGTGTTTGATTTTCAAGGTCGATTTCAATGTTAATATCGTCGTGCTGCTCGCTAAGTACAAACAATTGCTCAAGCGTGTCGGCAGGTAACGCTATGGCTAACATTTGGTTGTTACCACAGTTATTAAAGAAAATATCTGCAAAGCTTTCAGCTAAAATAACTTCAAAACCATATTGCTTAAGTGCCCATGGCGCGTGCTCGCGAGATGAGCCACAACCAAAGTTGTCGCGCGTTAATAATATTTGCGCGCCTTGGTAGCATGGGCGATTTAAAATAAAGTCAGGGTTTGGCTCACCGTTATCTAGGTAACGCCAATCATAAAACAAGGCAGCATCAAAACCTTCGCGGCTAGTTGATGTTAAAAACTGCTTAGGAATAATTTGGTCAGTATCTACATTGTTTTTATCAAGTGGAGCCATTAAGCCACTAAAAAATACGCTCATTATGCTTCTCCTCTAATATCAACAAAGTGACCATGTATTGCAGCGGCTGCAGCCATTGCAGGGCTAACTAAATGGGTACGCCCGCCACGACCTTGACGACCTTCAAAGTTACGATTAGAAGTAGATGCACAACGCTTGCCTGCTTCTAGGCGGTCATCGTTCATCGCTAAACACATAGAACAACCTGGTTCGCGCCATTCAAAGCCTGCGGCTTTAAAAATATCGGCTAAGCCTTCGTCTTCAGCTTGTTTTTTAACTAAGCCAGAGCCCGGTACAATTAACGCCTCTATGCCGGCTACAACTTGCTTGCCTTCAACAATTTTTGCAGCTGCGCGTAAGTCTTCAATACGGCTATTAGTACATGAGCCAATAAATACCGTGTCTACTTTTGCGCTTGATAATTTATCGCCCGCTTTTAAGCCCATGTATTTAAGTGCGCTGCGAATGGCATCGGCTTTAATTAAATCTGGCTCTTTATCTGGATCGGGTATGCACTCATCAACACCAATTACTTGCTCTGGGCTTGTGCCCCAGGTAATTTGTGGCTGAATGTCGTCAGCATTTAGCTCAACAACTAAATCAAAGTGTGCGCCTTCATCCGTTTTTAAGGTTTCCCAATATTCAACGGCTGCATCAAAATCTGCGCCTTTAGGTGCAAACGGACGACCTTTTAAATAATCATAAGTAATTTGGTCAGATGCAATTAAACCCGCTTTTGCACCCATTTCTATGCTCATATTACATAGCGTCATACGGGCTTCCATTGAAAGCGCTTCAATGCCTGCACCACAAAACTCTGCTACATAGCCTGTGCCACCAGCAGTACCTAACTTGCCAATTACCGCCATAATTAAATCTTTAGCCGTAACTGTTGGACGCAATACACCGTTAATTTGAATTTTTAACGATTTCGCCTTTTTTTGCTGTAGGGTTTGAGTTGCTAATACGTGCTCAACCTCAGACGTACCAATACCATGCGCTAATGCACCAAACGCACCATGCGTAGAAGTATGGCTATCGCCACATACAATGGTTGTGCCTGGCAAAGTAATACCTTGCTCTGGGCCCATTACGTGCACAATGCCTTGGTTAATTGAGTTTAAATCGTAAAGTACAATACCAAACTCTTTACAGTTTTTATCAAGCGCCATTAATTGGTTTTTAGACACTTCGCTTGCGGCATCAAGTGATCGGCTTTTAGTCGATACGTTATGATCCATCGTTGCAAAGGTTTTTCCTGGGCAACGTACAGTACGGTTTTTTTCACGTAGACCTGCAAAAGCCTGCGGAGAAGTAACTTCATGCACTAAATGGCGGTCAATATAAAGTAAGTCGGTTTGCTCGTTTATGCTGGCAACGGTATGTGCTTGCCAAATTTTGTCGTATAACGTTTGGGCCACTTGCTAATTCCCTAATCTGTTTGAGTTGCAGCATAACGGTGCTGCAACTTTAATATGTTATTAAATGCGTGAAACGATGGCTGCTGCCACATCGCTTGTGCTGTAACCTGCATTTGGATATATATCTGGTGTGCCAACGCCTGCTTCTACGGCTTCTGCTACTGCTTTTTCAATGGTGCGTGCAGCTTCGTCTTGCCCTAGCGAGTAACGTAGCATTAATGCGGCACTTAAAATTTGTGCTATTGGGTTTGCAACGCCTTTACCTGCAATATCTGGTGCTGAACCGCCTGCTGGCTCGTACAATCCAAAACCCGATTGATTCAAGCTTGCCGATGGTAATAAGCCCATTGAGCCTGTGATCATGGCGCACTCATCTGACAAAATATCGCCAAATAAGTTATCACAAAGTAATACATCAAATTGGCTAGGCTGCTTAACTAACTGCATAGCGGCGTTATCTACGTAAATGTAATCTAGGCTTACTTCTGGGTAGTCTTTGCTTACTTCGGTGACTACTTCGCGCCATAATACGCTTGATGCTAATACATTGGCTTTATCAACAGAGGTAACATGGTTACTACGTAGTTTTGCAGCTTCAAAAGCAAAGCGTGCAATACGTTCAATTTCTTTTCGTGAATATGTTTGCGTATCAAATGCAAACTCTTCTGCGCCTTCACCACTGCGGCCTTTTTCACCAAAGTAAATGCCGCCAGTTAGTTCGCGCACACATAAAATATCAAAACCTTTTTCACTAATATCAGCGCGAAGTGGCGACGCTGCACTTAATGCAGGTAATAACTGTGCAGGGCGTAAATTACAAAACAAACCAAAGTGCTTACGAAGCGGCAATAACGATGCGCGCTCAGGCTGCTCGTTTGGTGGTAAGTTTTCCCATTTAGGACCGCCTACCGAACCAAATAAAATAGCGTCTGAGTTTTCGCACGCAGTAAGTGTACTCTCTGGTAATGCTTTACCAAATTCGTCAATGGCTGCGCCGCCAATTGCATAATGCTCGCGGTTTAGGGTAAAACCAAACTTATTGCTCACAGCATCAAGTACTTGCTCTGCTGCTGCCATTACTTCTGGACCAATACCGTCGCCAGCTAATACCGCAACGCTGTAGTTTGTTTTACTCATCCTGCTTTCCTTTGTTGTTTTAAATCAGACACTTTTTGTGCACGATAAATTAAGTTATAAACACGGATCATGGCGCGTACCGACGCTTCAACCACATCCGCTGCAATGCCCGCACCGTGGTAAGGTCGGCCATCGTATTTAGCTATAATATTTACTTGGCCTAATGAGCTTGCACCTTGGCCTGTCGCTTCTAAGTTATATTCAATCATTTCAACGCTCATACCGGTTAAGCGCTCAATAGCTGCAAACGAAGCTTCAACTGGGCCATTACCTGTCGCGGCTTCTTGTTTAGCTTCGCCATCAATGCGCATTCCAATCGTAGAACTTGCTACCGATTGTGAGTTAGAGGCTGAGTTAACAAATTCTAATTGGTATTTTTCGTCTTTGTCGTTAATTTGATTAAAGTAAATCATCGCCTCAAGGTCGTAATCGTATACGGTACCTTTTTGGTCAGCCAATTCAATAAAGCTTTTGTATAAGCCATCCATATCGTAATCAGATTTTTGATAGCCTAACTCTTCTAAGCGATGCTCAATAACATGACGGCCCGAACGCGAAGTCATATTTAATTGGTTGCTTGGCACACCCACGCTTTCTGGCGACATAATCTCATAAGTATTTTGCGCTTTTAACACACCGTCTTGGTGAATGCCTGAGCTGTGGGCAAAGGCGTTTTCGCCAACAATCGCTTTATTTGGTTGTACTGGCATATTACAAATTTTAGCCACTTGACGAGAGGCGCGATAAATTTCTTCACTTTTAATATCTGTGTATACTTTTAAGTGGTCGTGGCGCATTTTCATGATCATCGCCACTTCTTCAAGCGAGCAGTTACCAGCACGCTCACCAATACCATTAATAGTACACTCAATTTGGCGTGCGCCGGCTTGCACTGCAGCCACCGAGTTTGCTACGGCTAAACCTAAATCGTTGTGGCAATGCACACTTAAACGCGCTTTATCAATATTTGGCACGTTATTCATTAAATGGCGGATCATCGCGGCGTATTCGTCTGGCGTTACAAAACCAACGGTATCTGGCAAGTTAATAGTTGAAGCTCCGGCATTAATTGCCTGCTCAACAATTTTACATAAATCCCAATGCGGCGTACGACCGGCATCTTCACACGAAAACTCAACATCATCAGTATAGTTACGTGCCAATTTAATTGATTTAACAGCCATTGCTGTTGCATCGTCTAAGCTCATACGCAATTTATGTTCAAGGTGCAAAGGGCTTGTAGCAATAAAAGTATGAATACGGCTTTGTTGTGCTGTGCGAAGTGCTTCGCCACAGGCTTCAATGTCTTTAGCAACTGAGCGTGCTAAACCACAAATAATCGGGCCTTTTACTTCGGTTGCAATACGTTGCACCGAGCGAAAATCAGCAGGGCTCGAAACCGGAAAACCCACTTCCATCACATCCACATTCAAGCGGCTAATTGTATGTGCTAATTGAATTTTATCATCTTCAGTAAGGCTTGCTTTAAGCGCCTGTTCGCCATCACGTAAGGTGGTATCAAAAATCCATACTTTATCTTGCTCTTGCATAACTGCCCCTCATTCCTATGTTACCCAAATTTCAATTAATCCCAGCCGCGAGATAAAAAAAACCCCGCAATTGCGGGGTTTTTAGTGTTCAACTCGATGCAAACACACTAATCCCCGCTCACTGACCATAGCAGTAAGAGGTTAAGTTTTAGTGTAATTAAACGAATAATATGCATCTTGTTTTCTTGTGTGTGTGTTCAGTGAAGCCTATTTTTAACATTACAAAGCGACGGAAGCAAGCATAAAAATTCCACAAAACAGATTTAAAAACGATTCAATTGGGTTTTTTAATTCAACCAAGACACCTATTAAGAATTAAAATAACAAATACATGACTAGTGACGCTTAAATTAATAAGCACTGCAATATACCGTGCTTATATTAACTTTTTACAATTTTTTTAAGCTATGCTTCTTTACTCGTTTCTCTTACGTAATGTCCGGCTCCACGAGTAATATAACGCAGCTGCCAAATAACGCGCTCAATCAATTCGTCGCGTTGCAATCCTTCTATATCGAGCGCTTCTGCACCCGCATTAAATACGAGCGTTACCATAGATTCCGCCTGAATATAGGCATGCATAGCGTTGCACTTAGTTTCGCTTTCTAGATAGTGAGCCAACTCTAAAATAAAATGCTTTACCTCGCGCGCTACTGCGGCTCTAAATGCTTTAGAAGTCCCAGATCGTTCTCGCAGCAACAACCTAAATTGGTTACTTGAGTTATCAATAAACTCCATAAAAGTAACCACTGAGGTATTTATAACACTGCCGCCATCGTTTGCTATTCGTCTGCGAGCTTGACGCATTAGTTGGCGAAGGGTTAAACCGGCTTCGTCTACCATGGTTAAACCTAGCTCATCCATGTCTTTAAAATGACGATAAAAAGACGTTGGGGCAATACCGGCTTCTCGTGCTACTTCGCGTAAACTTAAATTCGAAAAACTATGATCAGCACTCAGCTGATTAAATGCCGCTTGAATTAACGCCTGTCGTGTTTTTTGTTTCTGTTGCGCTCTAACACCCGACATCAACAGCTCCCTGAATTATTTTATATGAATATTTAGTGATATTAGCTCAATTGTCCAGTCTAATACTTGACGACAAGAGTTTGAAATACTATTTTAGCTTACAGTTGTACGCTGAGATTGAGAATTATGAATAAACCACCGATTATTTGGACAAACGTCCTATTTTTTAGCCTAACCTTTTTGGCGGCTGCCACACTTGTACCTTGGTACGCCATTAGCTACGGATTTACCAGCGCGCATTGGATTGCTTTTGTAGGCTGCATGTTTTATGCGGGCTTATCAATTACTGCCGGCTACCATCGATTATGGGCACATAAAACCTATAACGCACACCCTGCAGTTGAATTTATTTTTGCGCTTGGCGGTGCTTTTGCACTGCAAAACAGTGCATTGCAT
Source organism: Pseudoalteromonas sp. NZS100 (assembly GCF_015864815.1). Taxonomy (NCBI): domain Bacteria; kingdom Pseudomonadati; phylum Pseudomonadota; class Gammaproteobacteria; order Alteromonadales; family Pseudoalteromonadaceae; genus Pseudoalteromonas; species Pseudoalteromonas sp. NZS100. The sequence goes on along the minus strand of NZ_JADYWM010000010.1, from coordinate 13,573 downwards.
TGGAGTAGCGATCACCGTATACACCACGGTCAAGTTGACGACCCAATAAAAGACCCTTACGCGGCGACCAATGGTTTTTGGTATAGCCATATCGGATGGATGTTACGTGACTACCAAGGCGATAGCTACGGTGATTATAGTAATTGTCGTGACTTACAGCGCAATAAAATTGTTATGTGGCAACACAAACATTACTTAAAGCTTGTGATTGCTATGAACGTAGGCTTGCCTCTAGCACTTGGTTTATTGGTTGGTGATGTTTGGGGGATGTTAATTCTTGCAGGTTTACTACGCTTAGTACTGAGTCAACACTTTACCTTTTTTATAAACTCAGTTGCACATATTTGGGGCTCTCGCCCATACACCGAAAAAAATACGGCACGTGATAACGGCTTTCTAGCGTTATTTACATACGGTGAGGGGTATCACAACTTCCACCATATTTTTGCAAGCGACTACCGTAACGGTATTAAATGGTTTCATTACGACCCAACAAAATGGATGATCCGCTCTTTAGCAGCTGTTGGTTTAGCCAATAAGTTAAAGCGAACTCCTGTTGAACGTATCGAAAAAGCAAAGGCCGAAACGCTCATGAGCAAAACGCAAACGCGCCTTGCAAAATTGCCTTTAGCACAAGATAAGATTACATTATTACAACAAGAGTACGATTTACTGCTGAAAAAACTGCAAAATTATTGTTCACTACAAAAACAAGTGTTAGAAGTTAAAAAAAATAACATGGCAAAGCAGTGTGAACGCTCAGCATTAATGGCACAATACCATGAGTTGGAAGCCGCCTGGGAAAATCAAAAACAGGCATGGCTAGCACTTAATGCGAGGTTATTAAAAGCCTCTTTTAATTAATTTAGGAGTGGCTGTGGCCAAACAACCAGAACAAAAAAAAGTACCCGTGACATACCAATATGATGCAATAATTATTGGCACGGGTCCTGGCGGTGAAGGTACCGCCATGAACCTTTCAAAAAATGACAAAAAAGTAGCGGTTATTGAACGCCAAGAATCAGTTGGTGGCGGTTGTGTACATTGGGGAACAATTCCTTCAAAAGCGCTTCGCCACTCTGTTAGCCGCTATATTGAATACAAAGCAAATCCGTTATTCAATGTTGGTGAGCGCCCTAGCCGCTTAACATTTCCTGATATTTTACGTCACGCAAGTTCTGTTATTTCTAAGCAATCTAATTTACGTAGTAGCTTTTACGATCGTAACCGCATTCATATGTTTCAAGGTGATGCGAGCTTTGTAGATAAGCACACAATTGAAGTAAAACGAAATGATGGTTCAACTGAGCGACTGACTGCTAAAACGATTGTTATAGCAACGGGTTCACGCCCTTATCGCCCACCAGAGGTAGATTTTACGCATTCTCGTATTTACGAAAGTGACACAATACTTGGCCTTGAGCATGACCCTCATCGTGTACTGATTTATGGTGCAGGTGTAATTGGTTGTGAGTACGCGTCAATATTTAAAGGTTTAGGCGCTAAAGTTGATTTAGTTAATACACGCGACCGACTACTTGCTTTTATGGATGCAGAAATATCTGACGCACTTAGCTACCACTTTTGGAACAGCGGTATTGTTATACGTCACAACGAAGAGTTTGACCGAATTGAGACGCGTGACGACTGCGTTATAATGCATCTAAAATCAGGTAAACGCGTAAAAGCTGACTGTATTTTATTTGCTAATGGTCGTACTGGTAACACTGATACACTAAATCTTGAAGCCATTGGCTTAAAAGCCGATAGCCGTGGCCAATTAAAAGTTAACGAAACATACCAAACAGAAATTGATAACGTTTACGCTGTAGGTGATGTAATAGGCTATCCAAGCCTTGCAAGTGCTGCGTTTGACCAAGGTCGTATAGCTGCTGATGCAATTGCATGTGGTAACTGCGATGACAGGCTGATTGTTGATATTCCGGCCGGTATTTATACCATCCCAGAAATGAGCTCAGTAGGTAAAACCGAGCAAGAGCTTACAGCTGCTAAAGTACCGTATGAAGTTGGCCGTGCTCAATTTAAGCATTTGGCTCGCGCGCAAATTGCTGGTACTGAAGTAGGTAGTTTAAAAATATTATTCCACACCGAAACCAAAGAAGTACTTGGCGTACATTGTTTTGGCGAACGTGCCTCTGAAATTGTTCACATTGGCCAAGCTATTATGGAACAAAAAAATGGTGGCAATAATATCGACTACTTTGTAAATACCACATTTAACTACCCAACCATGGCTGAAGCCTACCGTGTTGCGGCATTAAATGGCTTAAATCGCTTATTTAAATAACCGCTTAAATAAGTAGTTTTAAAAGCCTTTATAAATAGGTAACAAAAAACCCGCAACTTAGCGGGTTTTTTACTTTTAAACAGTTTTAAAGCTTGTTTAAGTGACTATTACTTATGGTACTTAGCACTTAGCTCATGTACTGCATTAATGAATACACCAGCATTTTCAGGGTCTACATCTGGTGTAATACCGTGGCCTAAGTTAAACACGTGGCCATTGCCTGTACCAAAGTCTTCTAAAATAGTGCCTACTTCTTGGCGAATACGCTCTGGTGTACCGTGTAACATAGATGGGTCCATATTACCTTGTAGAGCTACTTTATCACCCACGCGGCGCTTAGCGTCGCTGATATTAATAGTCCAATCAAGACCGATTGCATCACAGCCTGTTGCTGCAATAGCTTCAATCCATTGACCACCATTTTTAGTGAACAAAGTAACCGGTACTTTACGACCGTCGTACTCACGAATTAAGCCATCTACAATTTTATGCATGTATTGTAGTGAAAATTCGTTGTAATCGCGCGGGCTTAATACACCGCCCCATGAGTCAAATACCATTAGCGATTGCGCGCCAGCTTTAATTTGAGCATTTAAGTAATCAATAACTGAATCAGCTAACTTATCGAGTAATAAATGAAGTGTTTGCGGCTCTGCAAACGCCATTTTTTTGATTTTACCAAATACTTTGCTGCTACCGCCTTCAACCATATACGTTGCTAGCGTCCAAGGTGAACCAGAAAAACCAATGAGTGGTACTTCGCCTTTAAGCTCACGACGAATAGTGCTTACTGCGTTCATTACGTAGCCAAGCTCGTCTGTAGGGTCTAACTTTGGAATTTTTTTAACATCAGCAAGAGATGAAATAGGACGTTCAAACTTAGGGCCTTCGCCAGTTTCAAAGTAAAGACCTAAACCCATCGCATCTGGAATCGTTAAAATATCACTAAATAATATAGCGGCATCTAACGGGTAGCGACGTAGTGGCTGCAGTGTTACTTCACATGCAAGCTCAGCATTACGGCACAGGCTCATAAAATCGCCCGCTTGTGCACGTGTAGCGCGATACTCTGGTAAATAGCGTCCTGCTTGGCGCATCATCCATACCGGAGTTACATCAACAGGTTGTTTTGCAAGTGCACGTAAATAACGGTCGTTTTTTAATTCGCTCATGGCGTAAATGATCCTAAGACTTGTATAAATTGTGCAAGATTGTACCACCATATTCTCCGACCCTCTATTGCTTAGGGACGAAAACAGCTTTACCTAGAGGTAGATCAATAGAATAGAGTTTTTTAATCCCTTTTGACTATAAAACAAACAAAAAGGAATAACATTTAAAACTTTTTATTAATATGTTTGCAACATTACAAAATCCTTGTTATTGTTTGTCCCGCGTTAACAAAAACAATAATAAAAATCTTAAAACAATAAAAATAAATGTTTTAAAATAATAACAATAAAAATCATCTCATAAAAATAAGAAAGCTTGTTATAACAAGTCACTGAAAGAAATTAGACCACCGTAACTGGTGGTTTTTTCTTGCCTAAAATAAAATCCCTCACCTCGGTTTATATAAAAAGGTACAACCCTCAAAGTAGCTCAACTTTACTTGTTGATATACGCGCAAATTAAATATATCTTGATGTACATAAACTTATTATATTTAAATTAAAAACCAACCCAGCTAGGAGAACAGTTATGCTGACGCGTGTAGAAAAAGCTCAACAGAAATGGGGTGGTAGCCACACAGTAATTGATAAATGGCTAAACGAACGCCAAGAACTTATTGTACTTTACTGCAAAATTGCAGGCTTTACGCCGTACGAAAAGCAAGATCAAGCATTGCCAGAGCCAAAACTAATTGAATCATTTTGCCAGCTTTTAATGGATTACCTATCTGCAGGCCATTTTGAAGTATATGACGATATAGCAAAAGCATGCGAAAAAAAGGGCTTACAAAGCCAAGAGCTTGCAAACTCTATTTACCCGCGTATTTCTAGCACAACCGATGTGGCGTTAGATTTTAATGATAAGTACGCTGAAGTAGACAAAGAAGACTTATTGAAAGACTTTGATAATGACTTATCTGTTATTGGTGAGGCATTAGAAGCTCGTTTTGCACTTGAAGATGAGCTTATTGATAACTTGTTTTCTAATCATGCAAATTAATACGCTACTTACGCATATTAAAAAAGGGACCTAAGGTCCCTTTTTGCATTTACACAATAAGCTTATTATTGTGCTGGTGCTTCTTCATTTTGAATTTCAAGTAATTCAACTTCAAATACAAGTGTTGAATTAGCTGGAATCTTACCTAAGTCACGGTCGCCGTAAGCAAGTTCTGAAGGTATAGTGAACTTGTACTTAGAACCCACTGACATAAGTTGTAAACCTTCAGTCCAACCCGCAATTACGCGGTTAAGAGGGAAAGTTGTCGGTTCGTTACGTGCATATGAGCTATCAAACTCAGTACCGTCTAATAAAGTCCCTTTGTAGTGTACTTTAACTACATCAGTTGCCACTGGCTTTTCGCCATCGCCTTCGCTAAGTACTTCGTACTGTAGACCAGACTCAGTTACTGTAACGCCTTCTTTTTTAGCGTTGTCAGCTAGGTATTTAGCGCCTGCTTCTTTACTTTTTTCAGACTCTACTTTAGCTTTTTCTTCTTGCTTAGTACGTACTGATGTATCTAGTGCAGTTAATACTTCGCGAATTTTTTCTTCGTCAATTTTTGCATTGCCAGCAAGCGCATCTTCAAAACCACGAATTAAAAGTGCTTGGTCTAGTTCAATACCAATTTCTGTTTTGTCTGCTAGGTCTTTATTTAAAAAGTTACCTACAGATGCACCAATACCGTATGCTTGTTGCTGTTCTACAGTGTCTAATTTAACTTCAGCTTGTTCTTTTTTTGCTTCTTGATTACAAGCTGTAAGCGCTAAAACTGACGCTGCAATCAATGACAATCTAATCGTCTTTTTCATTTTAAATCTCCGACACACTTTGCAGTTGTCATTTTAATGTATTATTACTAGTGAAAGATTAACGGCCCACATGATAGGCTGCTTGTTTAATGACTAAATTCCATATTGTTAGCTAAACTAAAAACATATCCAGTGATTAGACAAACAACCTAGGCATTTAACGCGTCCTAGTCTAACCTCTCAGTCACTAAGAGTTAAGGGGAAATACCTGTAATATGTCGATATTTCGTACTTTTTTAATCGTATTTAGCTGTTTTTTAGCCATCGCCTGTACCGATAAAAAACAACACGCTGTAGCAAGTTACGAACATGCTGCACAAGGTGCGTTTTCATCAACAGTTTCAAACGATGGTAAATACAGTTTGATCTCCTCTATCAACCATGGGGTCGCTCTGTGGGATAATCAACAGCAGGTGCTAAAATACCAATGGTTTCAGCAGCAGTCACAAGACAGCCTAGTGTACGCTGTTGCCATTGCTTTTGATAACAGCGTGGCAGTTACCGCCGAAAAAACCACATTTGCTGTGTGGGATATAACCACAGGCAAAAATAAAGGTTATTACAAAATACAAAAAGCCAGTATTCGCGATATTGCCATTAGCAATCAAGGTCGTAGTGTTTTATACGGCCGTAGCGACGGCGTTGTCGTATTTGTAAACCTAGAAACCGGACGTCGTATTGAGTTTTTAGGTCATCAAGATAAAGTTAACACCGTTGACCTTTCACCTAACGGACGCTTTGCCTTAAGTGGCTCTAACGATTATGTTGCTTACTTTTGGGATACACGTACAGGCCAAGTAATTCATCGTTTTAATCACCCAACGCGTGTTACCCAAGTAACGCTCGATCCACAAGGTCGCTATGCGTTTACGGCCGATAGTATGGCACAAGCAAATGTATGGAAGCTGACTACAGGTGATCTTGTGAGTAAACTGAAGTATATTGCGCGTCAGAAAATTTTTACTGCTGTGCGTTTTAACGAACAAGGCACTTTGCTTGCAACCGGCTCGCCAAATAAGCGCGTAGATTTGTGGCAAATACCAAGCGGTGAAAAAATTCAAACTTGGCAGGTTACCCCGCGCGAAGGCAGTAAGCCTAAATCGGCGGTGGTGCTAGATGTGACATTTACAGATAACGGTAAGTCGTTGTTAACCGAAAGCTCCAGCGGGATCGCAGAGCGATTTATTATACGAGAGAATAATGAACACAATTGAACATCGCTTAATGGAACTTGAAGCCAAAGTGGCTTTTCAAGACGAAACGATTGAAGTCTTAAATGATGAAATAAAAGTGCACCAACAGCTGTTAGCAAAAATGAAACGCCAAACCGAGCTGCTAGCAGAAAAAATTAAAGAGTCGCAGTCATCATCGTCTATGATGTCTGAAGTACCTGAGCCACCTCCACCGCATTACTAAAACCGGTAAAAATTAGGCAATAAAAAACCGGGTTAGTCGCCCGGTTTAAACACACCAATTACTTGTTCAAATTGGCGAGTAGACGCCTGAACAGCGTTATCGGGTTGCGCCATTTTATGACCACACTCAACACACTCTACTTTTTCAACATCATGTTCTCTGTATAGCATCATAGTATCCATGGCTTTGCAGTCAGGGCACGATGCACCAGCAATAAATCGCTTCTTTTGTCTCACAACATTTTTCCTGTGGTTTGAACTGCTGTCATTTTATCGTATAACTTCACTTGTTGATACGCTTGATAAGAGCATTAAGTTCTATGTTATGATAGCGCCAACTTAACAAGGGCATAGCAAAGTAACGCATTCATGATCCAAATCTCAGAAATAGAACTACTTCGTGGCGGTAAAGCCTTATTAAAAAACGCATCAGCTACGTTATTTCCAGAACACAAAGTAGGCCTTGTTGGCGCTAATGGCTGTGGAAAATCAACGTTATTTGGTTTACTAAAATCAGAACTACAACTAGATGCCGGTAACTGCAGCATTCCAAAAGATTGGTCTATCGCCTCTGTTAAGCAAGAGACACCTGCACTTGAAATAAGCGCGATTGATTATGTACTTCAAGGCCACCCAGAATACTACGCAATGCGTATAGCACTGCGTGAGGCCGAGAAAAACAACGATGGCGACACACAAGCTAAAGTACATATTCAGCTTGAAAACATTAAAGGCTATAGCATTGAATCAACCGCAGGTGAGCTATTACACGGCTTAGGTTTTGCCAATAACCTTATAGAAAATCCAGTCAGCTCATTCTCTGGTGGTTGGCGTATGCGTTTAAACCTTGCCCAAGCATTAATACGCGACGCCGATTTACTATTACTCGATGAGCCAACAAACCACCTTGATTTAGATGCCGTTTATTGGCTTGAACGCTTTTTGCGTGCTTATACCGGCACCCTTGTACTTATATCGCATGACCGTGAGTTTTTAGATGCGGTGGTTGATCAAATTTGGCATGTAGATAAGCAACTTATTAACGTGTACAAAGGTAACTACTCGCAGTTTGAGCGCCAAAAAGCTGAGCGCTTACTACAACAACAAGCAATGTTTGATAAGCAACAAGATCAAATTGCTCACCTTGAGCAGTTTATAACGCGCTTTAAAGCAAAAGCCAGTAAAGCTAAACAAGCACAAAGCCGTGTGAAAGCGCTTGAACGCATGGAAAAACTGGCGCCGGCACATGCCGACTCGCCGTTTAACTTTGAGTTTGCAGAGCCAAAAGCATTGCCAAACCCACTAATGACGATAGATAAAGCCAAAGCGGGTTATGGTGACGTCACCATTTTAAATAATATAGAGCTAAACCTTGTACCAGGTAGCCGAATTGCTTTACTTGGTCGAAATGGCGCGGGCAAATCAACGTTAATTAAACTACTTTCTGGTGATTTAGAGCCGCAAACTGGCGAAGTTATTCAGCATCACGGATTAAATATTGGTTACTTTGCGCAGCATCAGCTTGAATCTCTTGATTTAAAAGCCAGTGCAATAATGCACTTACAACGCCTCGACCCAAAAGCCACTGAGCAATCACTACGTGACTTTTTAGGTGGCTTTGCCTTTATTGGCGATAAAGCACTTGAGCCTGTAGCCCCGTTTTCGGGCGGCGAAAAAGCACGTTTAGTACTTGCCATGTTGGTATACCAAAAGCCAAACCTACTGCTTCTCGATGAGCCAACTAACCACCTTGATTTAGAAATGCGCCATGCACTTGTGATGGCACTACAAGGCTTTGAAGGCGCTATGGTTACCGTATCGCATGATCGCCATATGCTTAAAAATACCGCCGATGAGTTTTACCTAGTCGATGACGGCAAAGTAACCCAGTTTGGTTACGACTTAGATGCGTATTACCAATGGTTACTCAATGCCAATAAAGAAGCGGTTAAAGCGCAGCAAAGCGACGAGCCTAAAGCAAACCCGGGTGTTAACCGCAAAGAGCAAAAACGCTTAGAGGCTGAGTTTAGAAAGGCCACTCAGCCACTTAAAAAGCAAATTGAAAAGCTTGAAAAGCAACTCGATAAATTCACCGCGGAATTAAGTGAAGTGGAAGTGACCTTAGGTGATAACGAACTCTACAACGACGACAACAAAGCCAAGCTTAAAGAGTTATTAGCCAAGCAAGCAACCCTTACGCCTAAACTTAACGACGTTGAAGAAGAGTTACTTATGGCACTTGAAGAAATGGAAGAAAAAGAGCAGGCATTCGCCGATGAACTTGCTCAATAGCGACCATTTTTGGCAATTTGCGTGCACTTTGTACGCAAAGCCTGAGCAACAAACAACCTTGCTAGCACTACAAAACCAACAAGGAAAAAACGTTAATTTATGCTTATTACTGCTTTATTTAGATTCATTAAATTTAAGTATTAATACCCAACAGCTAAATGAGTTAACGCAAGTAGTTAGTGACTTTGATACTCACGCATTACAACCTCTGCGCGCCGCTCGTAGCTATTTAAAAGCTAACCAGAATGCGATAAGTGATTACGCCACAATACGTGCAGAGTTGCTAAGCGCTGAGCTGAAGCTTGAAAAACAACAGCAACATATGTTGATTGAAACAGTAAATGAGCTTGAATTAGTCAAACTTTCAGAGCCAAACAACATTGAGCTATATGTGAAAGCCACTTAGGGTATTAGTTTTTATACCCTCCTCCACTTCTTATTTTCTTTGTGCAAAAAACCTTCAAGTAATTTACTCACAAAGAGGTTAAGAGGCGCTTCGCTTTTAGAGGAAAACAAACTAGATTATCCAGGTAAAGAATATAAATATTGAGCAGTTATTTGGCTCAAGTAGTTTATAGCTCTACCCTCATTTACTTCTCATTCTTTTCTCTTTGTGCAAAAAATCTTTAAGTGGTTTACTCAAAAAAGTTTAAAGCGCTACGCTTTTAGGTAAAGTGAAAAACTCTCTTAGCTCTCAGTGGTAATAACTTACCAACCCTTAAAACATGATCTAAATCAACTTAGCTTCACTCCTACACCTGCTTAGAAAAATTACTTGATCTCGATCACGTTGCGACCTGCAAACACAGCCTATGATTAACCCATCAACAACGAGGGGAGCAACTCATGAACGTATTCTTTAGAGACTTTTTTACAGATCCAGTTTTATTTATGTCTTTTGGGTTTTTAACCATCGTTGTTTCTTTGTGTATCTTTTTTGCTTTTTTCTTTTTGAAAAAAATACATGACGCAGAAATTCCCGAACAAAATTAAGCACGACGCACTAAAGCGCCTTATTAGTTTACTAGTTAGGCGCTTTTTATTTTCTGAAGCGAAAAATTTGATACACTAGCTTTTCGTTTAATACAAAGTGCGTAGTACAAACATGATCTCTCAGTTCAAACCAGCATGGTGGATGACCAATCGTCACGTTCAGACCATAATGCCGCGTTTTTTCCGCCCATTTCACAATACGTCCTACGAACTTGAGCAACTTGATACACCTGATGGTGACTTTATTGAGCTTGCATGGTCACTTCCACATAATGAAACCGCACCACTTGCTGTTGTTTTGCACGGACTCGAAGGCAATATAAATAGCTTTTACGCCAAAGGCATGATGAAGGCATTAAAAAAACAAGGTTATGCAGTTGTGCTTATGCACTTTAGAAATTGCTCAACTGAAGTAAATCGCCTACCACGTGCTTATCACAGCGGTGACACCGCCGATTTAGCTTTTTTTATAAATCACTTAAAGCTACAATTTCCTAAGCGCACTATGGTAGCTGTTGGTTTTTCATTGGGCGGTAACGTACTTGCCAAATACTTAGGTGAAGAACGCGAAAAATGCCCATTAAGTGCAGCAGCGGTGGTATCTGCTCCTTATGATTTGTCGTCATCGAGCGATGTTATTCGTAAAAGCTTAGGTAAAATTTACCAAAAATATCTGCTCGATCGGATGAAAAAATCAATGCAGCGAAAGCTGCCACAAATTAAGCAGCAAATTTCATTAACGCCAAAACAGTTAATGAAAATTGACGATTTATTAGAGTTTGATAATCAGTTAACAGCCCCTCTACATGGTTTTGAAAACGCACACGATTACTACCGTAAAGCCAGTGCTATGCCGTACTTGAAAGATATCGCTGTGCCCACACTTATTATTCATTCCAAAGACGACCCTATGCTCTCAATTAAAGCCGTACCGAGTAGGCAAGACGTAAGTGAGCATGTTACGCTGCGCATCTCTGACAAGGGCGGGCATGTTGGTTTTATTAGCGGTAAAAATCCGTTTAAACCTATATTTTGGTTAGAAAAAGCCGTCCCTCATTATTTTAGCCAGCACGTATCAAATAAAGCGAGTAACAAGTAGTAATGATTATCCCTTTTGAACAACTCGATCAAGACACTCTTTATAACTTAATCGAAAGCTACGTATTACGCGAAGGTACCGATTATGGTGAAGTAGAAGCAAGCATCGAATCTAAAGTAAGCCAAGTAAAGCTGCAGCTTAAAAATGGCGAAGCGATGGTGTTTTTCTCTGAATTGCATGAGTCAGTTACTATTATTTCTAAGGGCGAATTTAAAGCGCTGCAAAGTGAAGAGCATCAAGCAGAGGCGTTTGATTAAGGTGTAGTACTTGTAACTTTTGAATTGAACGTACACAATGGCTTTTTACCCAAAGAGCCAAAACATGATAAAACTCAGCACTCTAGTGGTAGCCATATCACTAGCTTTAACTAGCCAAGCCCAAGCAGAACAAACAATAACAGCATCTGATAAGGCAATTAAACTCGCTAAAGATACCATTTTAATTGATACCCATATTGACGTACCTTATCGAATTCACGAAAGCTGGGTTGATGTAACCAAAGCAACTAGTGATGGCGATTTTGACTATCCTCGCGCTGTAAAAGGCGGTTTAAACGCACCGTTTATGTCGATTTATATTCCTGCGCATTTAGAGTTTGAAGGTAAAGGAAAAAGCTACCAGCTAGCCAATCAAATGATTGATAGTATGGAAGCCATAGTCCAGCGCGCACCCGATAAGTTTGCTATTGCGAGCTCAAGCTCTGATATTGAAGAGCAATTTAAACAAGGTAAGCTGTCTATAGCCATGGGTATGGAAAATGGCTCTCCAATCGAAGGGGATCTGAAAAACCTTCAGCACTTCTACGACCGTGGCATTCGTTACATCACGCTAGCGCACTCTCAAAGCAACCATATTTCGGATTCGTCTTACGATATACGCCGTAAATGGAAAGGCTTAAGCCCATTTGGTAAAAAGCTTGTCACTGAAATGAATAATATAGGCATGCTAATTGACGTATCGCATATTTCTGATGATGCGTTTTATCAGGTTATGGAGCTTTCTAAAACACCAGTAATTGCCTCTCATTCATCACTTCGTAAATACACGCCTGGCTTTGAGCGTAATATGAATGACGATATGTTATTAGCACTTAAAGAAAATGGCGGCGTTATTCAAATCAACTTTGGATCAAGCTTTGTTACCGCTAAAGCAGGTAGTTGGGGCAAGCAATTAAAAAGTACAAAAGAGTCAGCTAAAAAAGAAGGCACTAAGTTAAGTAAAGATTTTGATGCTGCGTACCGTGCTAAAAATCCGTATCCATTTGCAAGTCTTGAGCAAGTACTTGACCATATTGATCACGTAGTTGAGCTAATTGGTATTGATTATGTAGGTATTGGCTCTGATTATGATGGAGTTGGCGATTCATTACCTATCGGCTTAAAAGATGTATCTAGCTACCCAAATCTTGTCCAAGGTTTAATGGATAGAGATTATAGCGACAAAGATATTAAAAAGATTTTAAGTGGCAATTTATTAAGAGTTTTAAAACAAGCGCAAGAGTATGCGAAGAAACACTAAAGCTTTTATCATATATTAGTAATTGGCTAAAAGACCTAGAGCCAACTCAATATAAGCGCGGCCTAGCCGTGCTTTTTTATATTTAACAGCATAGATAACTTCGGTACTATTTCCCCCTCGGGTTTCGTAAAACTCAACCCAAGCTACGGCAATAATTCTATACCTAGGAGCAAATCACTTTTCTTCAGGCATTCAAAAAGGCCACCTGAGTGACCTTTTTCTAACAATTAACTTAAAAGTTAATTATTACTCTTTGACTGTTGCTACAAAGTACCTACGCCTAAGGTAAGAGCACCACCTTTTCTTCAGACATTAAAAAAGGCCACCTGAGTGACCTTTTTCTAATAATTAACTTAAAAGTTAACTATTACTCTACGATAGTTGCTACAACACCAGCACCTACAGTACGACCACCTTCACGGATAGCAAAACGAAGACCTTCATCCATCGCGATTGGTGCGATTAGAGTTACTGTCATCTTGATGTTATCACCAGGCATTACCATTTCTACGCCATCTGGTAACTGTACGTCACCAGTTACGTCAGTTGTACGGAAGTAGAACTGTGGACGGTAACCTTTGAAGAATGGAGTATGACGACCACCTTCATCTTTAGAAAGTACGTATACTTCTGAAGTGAATGTAGTATGTGGGTTGATTGAACCAGGCTTAGCTAGTACTTGACCACGTTCAACGTCTTCACGCTTAGTACCACGTAGAAGTGCACCAATGTTCTCACCAGCACGACCTTCGTCAAGAAGCTTACGGAACATTTCAACACCAGTACAAGTAGACTTAGTAGTCTCTCTGATACCAACGATTTCAACTTCGTCATTTACGTTGATGATACCAGCTTCAACACGACCAGTTACAACAGTACCACGGCCTTGGATTGAGAAAACGTCTTCGATAGGCATGATGAATGGCTTATCGATGTCACGCTCTGGCTCTGGGATGTAAGAATC